>JAJYLU010000124.1:0-1257 GCA_021787505.1 Nitrospirota bacterium
CATGCCCTCTTCTTTTTAGCGCCTGTCTTTTTCGATTCCGCCTTTACCGCGTGCCCGCCGAATTCATTCCTCAGTGCGGCAAGGACTTTGTCGGAAAACGATTCTTCCTCACGCGATCTGAACCTGTTAAACAGCGACAGTGCCGTGACCGGCGCAGGCACGCCCATTTCGATAGCCTGCTGCACAGTCCATCGCCCTTCGCCCGAGTCCTCGACATATCCCCTGATGCCTGAGAGGTCCGCATCTTTTTTGAAGGCATCCTCTGCCAGTTCGAGCAGCCATGACCTGACGACCGAGCCCCGGTTCCAGAGATGCGCCACATCGGCCATGTTGAGACCCTTCGCATAGTCTGATTCATGGAGGACCTGGAACCCTTCGCCATAGGCGGCCATGAGGCCGTATTCGATCCCGTTATGCACCATCTTCACAAAGTGTCCCGCACCCACAGGCCCGCAATAGAGGTACCCATCCTTTGGCGCAAGCGTCTTCAGAAGCGGTTCGATCCGCCTGAAAATCTTCCTGTCCCCGCCTGCCATGAGGCAATATCCTTCTTTAAGTCCCCATATCCCGCCGCTTACGCCGACGTCCATGTAATGCACGCCGAGCGGCGAAAGTCTCTGCTCATGGCGGATATCGTCTTTATAAAAACTGTTCCCGCCGTCTATGATCACATCGTCTTTCCTGACCATCCCGGCGAGCTGCTCGATCGTATCGTCGACAGGCCTCCCTGCAGGCACCATGAGCCAGATTATCCGCGGGGGCTTCAGCCCTTTCACCAGCTCTTCGAGGGAGTATGCGGGCAGGGCCTTCGCCTCCTTCGCCTCCTCTATCTTTTCCGCCGTCTTATTGTAGGCACGGATGCTGTGGCCGCCTTTAATCAGCCGCTTCGTCATGTTCATTCCCATTTTGCCGAGACCGATCATTCCCATCTGCATTGTAAGCACCTCCTTAATGACATCAGATCCATCCTTATGGAAATTTCTCCGAATATATCTTTTCAGTTAAATAAAATCTTCTCCTCAGCGGCAGGCGGGAATGCAGGTAAAAAGGCTGTCTGCAACACCTTTCGGACCTTTCACCGAGCCAACCGGCCTTCTTCTGGACCGCTATCTATCTGATGCCTGCGTTCACGTGATCTCAGATTATATCCTGTCGTCATTGCAGGGTTTTTCCGGCGTTCCTGCCTGCCGCAATGCGGCCTCAGGTTGAATTAAGGGATTTTCTTCTTGATCCTGATGCCGCCCTGAATGAGGACCA
>JAJYLU010000124.1:1267-6078 GCA_021787505.1 Nitrospirota bacterium
ACCACAAGAAGATAGAGGCCTGCCACAATGAAGAAAAAAGTCTGTGGCCGTATGCCCGGGTTCAGGATCTCACCCCGGTCTACCCCGTTCAGCTTCAATATATACGCCTCAAGGTTCGAAGTCTCCTCCTGAGTAAGGGAACGGGTATCTCCCCAGGCCGGCATATGGAGAGCAGGGTGTGGTCCGGACGGCATCGATCCGTGCTGGATAATCTTGTCTATGGTTGCGGCAAAGACCTTCGGATCGCCATTGTACAACGCACGGTCGATCGGGTTAAGGGGCGGAACTGTGCCGTCATCGGACCCAGGATTTGGTATGCCCCCCTTCCCATCGGCCCCATGACACGAGACGCATTGCTCCTTGTACAGGTCGCCGCCGTTTTCGGCGCTTCCTATTATGAAAGCTGCCTTTCCGGCCGGCGCTTCCAATGCCTTTTCTTCCGAAGGGACACCGGGAGAACTCATTGCCTCGGGAGAGGCCGCCGGCTTTTCTTCCTGCCCCTGCTTCTGACTACCTTTCGGCGCGGGCCCCTGTTGCATGCCCGTGCCGCCCGTGAGGCTCATGAGATAGGAGACAAGGTTGCCTAACTGATCTTTGCCGAGCCTGGTGAAGGCAGGCATGATCGAATTCGGGTTGTGCGACTTAGGGTTGGTGACCTGATTGGTAAGCCACTGACGGCTCTTTCCGTTCAGCGTGTCTCCCGAGAGTGCAGGACCGATCGCTCCTCCCAGGCCGTTCACCTTATGGCATCCGGAGCAGCCGTTTGCCTGAAAGACCTGCTTCCCCTTGTCGATTTCTTCGGCAGAGAGTTTTTTCTCAACGCCGGATGGGGCTTCCGCAGCCCCGGCGCCGCTTCCCGTAAGGCTCATAAGGTAGGTCACGATGTCGTCAAGCTGTTCTTTGCTCAGATTGGTAAAGGCCGTCATGCTCGTTGTCGGGCCGCCCTTCGGAAAATGTGCCCTGGAATTGGTTATCTGTTCCATAAGCCACTGCCGGCCCTTCCCCTTCAGGGTAGGTCCGGCAAGCTCGGGGCCGACCGACCCCCCTTCACCGTGGACCTTGTGACAGTTCAGGCAGCCGCTCGACCGAAAGAGCTCCTCACCCTTCTTCACCTCCGCAGAGACCTGAGGAGCTGCTGCTGCCCGTTCCGCGGGCTTCATCTCTTTTGTCGCAGGTATTTGGGCAAAGCCGGGGCTGAGATAGCCGATAATCGTAAGGGCAAGGACACCTCCTGCATACGCGAGCAGACACGCCATGGCGACAGGGCGGCGGAACGGATTTCTCTCCGGATTTCTGTCGATGAGAGGAACAATGACCAAAAGCAGAACGAAAACCGCGGGGACGCCGGCCGCGCCGATAGGCTCCAATGGTCCCGGGAAATACTTGAGGGCCTGATACACGAAGAGGAAGTTCCATTCGGGTTTCGGCACATAGGAGATGTTCAGCGTGTCAGCGGACCCTGCAAAGGGGACCGGAGAAAAGACCGACAGCGCGATAAGACAGAAAAAAACGACCGACGCCGTGACCATGTCTTTGAAGATCTGGTCGGGCCAGAGGGGACCAGGCAGCCTCCGTTTTTCCTCATCCCAGGAGCCGCCGACCCCGGAGGTGCGGAACGATGCCATGTGGGCACCGATCAGCAGGGCCAACAGCGGCACGAAAACCCCGATATGAAAGACAAAGAAACGCGACAGGGCAAGCTGCCCCATCTCCTGTCCCCCGCGGAGGATGATCTTCATCAGATCTCCGACCACCGGCACCTCGCCGGCAATGCTGCTGCCGACCTCTCCCGCCCAATAACCCGCCTGGTCCCAGATCAGCGGCGCGCCCGTGAAGCTGATAGCCATAATAGTCAAAACCAGGCTGATGCCGAAGAACCAGGTAAGGGGCGTTTTCTTATAGGAGCCCCATATATACACACGGATCATATGCAGGGCAACCAGCAGCACCATCGCCTGCGCCCCCCAATAATGCATATTGTGAACAAGCCAGCCGAAGGGCACCTCGGTCCGGAGATAACTCACGCTGTCATAGGCATGGTCGACAGTAGGGACATAAAAGAAAAGCTGCAGCACCCCCGAGACCGCCTGCAAAATGAAGAGCGTGATGAGACTGGTGCCAAGCGTATAGGCGAAGCTCGCCCCCCCGGGAATATCTTCCTTTAAGAGAAGGTCCCTGAGCTGATAATACGGCCACCTGTCGGTAAACCACTTCCAGATCCATTTCATCAGCCCGTTACACCCTCACCTTTTCGGAGATGCCGACCTTGAACCGTTCCCATTCGACATAGATCTTGCCGTCCTTGATCTTGTAAGGAAGGGTATCGAGCGGACGGGGCGCAGGCCCGCCGATCACCTTTCCGTCTATCGTCCATACGCTGCCGTGGCAGGGACATTCGAAATGCCTGGTCCGGGGGTTCCACTTGAAATGACATCCGAGATGCGTGCAGATGGGGGAGAAAATTGTCACCTCGTCAGGCGAATGTTTGATAGCCCAGACCGAACGGGTGACCTCCTGACGTAGAAAGGCGTCGGTAACCCGTGCCTGAAAATTCAGGTCCTGAGGCTGCCCGATAGAGAGTGCGTTGAAGTCCCCCACTTCCACATAGGAAAGTTTCCGGAGAGGGGCGGAATTGATCACCGCCCTAAGATAAGGGATTCCCATAACCAGCCCGATCATCGCCGATAACACGCCGATCATCCACTTCAGGAAACTCCTGCGTTCGGCCATGCCCTGCTCACTTCTTTCGGGAAGCGGATCCGTCTGCATCGCCTGTCCTTACGCCGGCCCCGGCTCCTTCTTCACCATCAGGACCGAGCAGGGCATCTTTCTCAATATCTCCTCGTTGCTGCGGCCGAACAGGAAATGTTCCAGCCTGCTCTCTTCATGACCGATCATGATGAGAAGGTCGATCTTCTCCTCCTTGACCGCTTTGAGAATCGCCTCGGTGGGCTTTCCCTCCTTGATGATCTCCTTAACCTCGGTCCCCTTTTTTCTCTCCTCCCGCAAGACCGCGTCAAGGTTAGCCTTGGCTTCGACCATGGCCTTCTTGTACTCGTCCTCGATCACCCCCAACTGGACCGGCAGGTTCCAT
The DNA here is from genome assembly GCA_021787505.1 of Nitrospirota bacterium. Lineage (GTDB taxonomy): Bacteria > Nitrospirota > Thermodesulfovibrionia > Thermodesulfovibrionales > UBA6898 > Sulfobium. The sequence continues at coordinate 4,362 of JAJYLU010000124.1, forward strand.
TCGCCCCTGATAAAAAGGTCGTGGAACACATACATCACGGAGAGCTCCGCGCCGTATTTCTGAGACAGCGATACGCCCTGGTGGACCGCCTCCCGGCAGAACTCCGGCATCCTGCATACTACAAGGATACGTTTGACATCATGCATAAAGACCTCCCGGCTGAAAAATTTTATGACAAATTATATATGATTGGGAAAATCTTATCACGTTTTTTCGCGCCTGCAAACAGGAATTATTCAGAACGCGCTCTCCTGCGACAGGCAAGATGAGGAATGCACTACTGCTACTCCACCACGCAAATGGCGATCCCGGCCCCATGATTGATGATCTTCGTCGTGACGCTGCCCATGAGAAAACGCTTCGACGCCGAAAGCCCGCATCTGCCGAGCACAAGCGTCTGATACCCGCCGTCCCTCGTCTCCTCCAGAATGCTTTCGGCAATGTCTGTCGAGTCGGAGATCGACTTCTTCTCTATCTGCTCCGGCTTTATCCCCTGGGATATCAGTATTTCAGCCGCCTCCTTAAAGAGCGGTTCGAGCTTCGCCCGTTGGTTGGCGAGCCATTTTTCGATAACCTGGTTACGCAATGCCTTTTCCGCCTCGCTGAGGATATGCCCGTCGTCCCAAAAAGGGGCCGGTGGATAGGGAAGCACATGCAGAAGGCTAATGCGCAGGTCCCGGTTCGCCGCAAACTGCCTCCCGACATATTCAACCGCCCCCTTAGCACAGTCCGAACCGTCGATCCCTATCAGCATCTTGTTCACTGTCCCGCCTCCTTCAGTGGTCGCGTTCTATAATGCTTAAATTTTACGCTCATTTGGGGGGATGTCAACAAGGCAACGGGCAAGGCATATGAACAAGCCCAGAATGGCGAATGGTGAATGGTATTAGTCTGCTTACTGCCTACTACTTACTACTTGCTGCTCTCTGCTATTTTGCTGTTTGTTTCATCCGTTGGTTATACCTGTCCATCCCACGTCCCCTGTGGGGTGCGGATCTTGAGCGCCTTCTTCATTCTCCTGAGGAACTCCGCGCGGGAGATTTCTCTTGCTCCAAGACTCATGAGATGAGGCGTAGTCATCTGGCAATCGATAATACGGAACCCCAATCCGGCCAGGCGTTGCACAAGTCCCACAAATGCAACCTTCGACGCGTCGCTCCTGCGGCTGAACATAGATTCGCCGAAGAACACGCCTCCGAGCGCCACCCCATAGAGACCTCCTGTCAGGCTGCCTTCCACCCGGCTTTCTACCGAATGCGCAAAGCCCTCCTCATGAAGACTGCAATATGCCTCTATCATCTCTTCCGTTATCCAAGTGCCCTGGTCGTCTTTTCGCCTGATCTCCGCGCAACCCCTCATCACTTCCTCGAAGGCGGTATCGAAGGTCACCCGGAATATCCCCTTTTTCAGGGTCTGCCTGAGACTTCTGGATATTTTGAGCTCTTCCGGAAACAGGACAAGACGCGGATCGGGAGACCACCACAGGATCGGAGACCCTTCCGAGTACCACGGGAAGATCCCCATCGAGTAGGCCAGCAGGAGGCGCTCCACGCCCAGATCTCCTCCGACGGCAAGAAGACCGTCCTCCTCCGCCAAATCGGGAGAAGGAAATACTATTTCATCGGGTAGTCGAAAGACAGGCATTAATTAATGCAATCTAGAAATAGTGATAACATCCTTTTGTAAAATCCCTCCCGACCTCCCTTTACCAAATCCC
>JAJYLU010000125.1 GCA_021787505.1 Nitrospirota bacterium
CGCCATCGCCCGCGCATTCATCAACAGACCGGACATCGTCCTTGCCGATGAACCTACCGGCGACCTGGACGAGGAGACCGAAGCCGAGATCATCAGTCTCTTCAACAGGATGAACAAGGATGCCGGGACCACATTCGTCATTGTCACCCACAACAAGGATATCGCGGCGCGTGCCGCACGCCGGCTGAAGATGGCGAACGGGGTAGTGAGCGAGATCAACGGGGGATAATGAGCAGAAACAGCCGCCCTTTATCCGTACATCTCATTGAGTTCATCAGTATACGATCCGTCCGCAGTATAAAGAATCAGGGGCTTTTCAACTTTCAGCCCGGGTTTCGCCTCTTTCACCGCCTCGACAAGGACCATCTTCGACACCGCGCGGACATCGTTATGGACAAGCCGTATCCTCTTCGGCTCCATTTTCACTTCCCTGAGCGTTTCAATCACCTCGATTAACCTCTCGGGGTGGAAAATCATGCAGAACCTCCCCTTCGCCTTGAGCAGATAGGAAACGGACTTCGCGAGCTCAGGCAGCCGCATCCTGAGTTCATGGCGGGCAATCGACCTCTCCTCTCCGAGACTCAGACGGCCGGAGGACGGCTTTCTGAAAGGCGGATTCGACACAACGAGGTCGTACTTCTCAGTAGGACAGGCGGCATCGAGATGCCTGACGTCGGTAAGTATCGCTCTGACCCGTTCTTCGAGGCCGTTAAGAGCTATATTCCTTGCGGCTAATCGGTAGAGCGATTCCTGCAGTTCCACGAGAAGGACCCTCGCCTCCGCGTATTTTCTCGCCAGCAGAAGGCCGATAATCCCGGAGCCTGCGCCGAGGTCTGCGATCTCCCTGGCATGCTTCATGTTTACGAAAGAATACAAAAGGAGCGCATCCACCGAAAACCTGTACCCCTCCGTGTTCTGGTAGACCTTGATATCGCGCAGCCCGTCGAGGGAAGTTTTCATCCTAACGCCGGTAGTGGGGAGAGCGGAGGGCCGCAATTCCCCCTGCGTTTTTCTGGTCCATGAGTTTGGCCAACCTCATCGCGACTTTCCGCCGATCCCGGCAAGAAGCGTAACCAGTTCTGCGATATCCGAAATAATATAGTCGGCGGTCCTTAAGTACTCGATGCCCCTGTAACCATACGTGACGGCTATAGCATGGACACCCGCAGCCTTACCGGCCTCGATATCGAAATTGCTGTCACCCACGATGGCAGACTCTTCCGGCTTCACGTTGAACGCGCCGAGCACCATCCGTAACGGTTTCGGCGAGGGCTTCCGTTCCTCCGTACTGTCACTGCCCAGGACCATATCGAAATACTTCAGAAGGTCGAGCTCCTCCAGCAACCTCCTCGAGAGCGCTTCACGTTTGTTAGAAATCACCGCCTTTTTGTATCCGTTCAGTTGTTCGAGCGTCTCACGGACCCCTTTGTAGGGGACCGTGAAATCGACGAGATGTTCGGAATAATACCGAATGAAGCGGTCCAGCACTTCGGGCATAATAGCGCTTTTCTCGCCGACCATCTTTTCTATAAGGCGCGTAATTCCTTCCCCGACCATGCCGATAGTCCGGTCGACCGTCATCTTCCCGAAGCCGTAAGGCATCGTCGCGTAATTCAGCGCATTGGTGATATCTACGCTCGAATCCACGAGCGTCCCGTCAAGATCGAACATGACAAGTTTGATCATAGCAGCCCTATGAAGCCGCCCTGTCTGCCTGCGGAACCCTTCAAATAACGGTACGAATAGAATCTGTCCGGATTGCAGAAAGTACAATCGGCAGAGACCCATATATTATCATCAGGGACACCGAGAGACAGTGCCTGTTCTCTATTGGCCGACGGAAGGTCAAGACAATATTTCTCCCCCTTGTTGGAATAATATCGGCCCTCCCCCGTCGCCTTCACTACCGCGTCCACCACCTCAAGATCCACCGCATAGCAGCACCCTTTGATACTCGGGCCTATCGCGACGATAACATTTCTCCCGTCTCCTGAATATCGGTCAACAATGGCCCCGATTGTTTTTTTCAGTATCCCTGCGGCAGTCCCTCTCCAACCCGCATGCACGGCTGCGACAACGCCTTTCTCCCTTTCATATATCAGGACCGGCACGCAATCGGCCGCCTGAACGCCGATCAAAACTCCCTTTTCTTTCGTAATTACCGCGTCACCGATCACGGACTCGCGTGAAGACCCCAGAAAGATGATTTTGTCGGTATGCTTCTGTATAGGCAGGTAGATTACTTCCGGCAGGATCCCGAGAACCTTGCCGATCCCTTCCCTGTCAGATCCCGGGTCCTTACCCGTAAAAAAAGCGGTCACGCGCCTCCCGAATATCCCGGGAATGATAAGCCTCTTCAAAAGGTCTGATCTCTCCTGAGTGATGCGAACGCACCCGGCAGATGATCAATTAAATCGGTAGCGATCATCGAATGCATCCCTTTTTCCGTCGCGGCGATGTCGCCGGCGAGTCCGTGCACATACACACCGAGAATAGCCGCACTGAGGGGATTCAGCCCCTGTCCCAGGAACCCGGCAACGATCCCCGTGAGGACGTCGCCCGCCCCAGCCGTGGCCATGCCTGGGTTTCCCGTAGTATTGATGAAGGCCCTTCCCTCAGGCTCAGCGACAACGGTCGGCGCTCCTTTCAGGATGAGATATGTTCCGCTTTCCTTCGCAAAAAAGACAGGCGTCTGAATCCCTTCCTTTGCGATCTTCTCCCGCAGCCCTGCATAATCCATCGACCCGCGGCGCAAAAGCCTCGCCATCTCTCCGATGTGGGGGGTGAGGATCACCGGCGATCGTGCTTTGTTCAAACTATCAGCGTTCCCTTCCAGCGAGTTGAGCCCGTCGGCATCGACCACCATGGGCGAGACGGAATTCTTTATCAGCTGAGGTATGAGGCTTCGGATATCATCGGACGTGCCTATCCCCGGGCCGACCGCCAGGACATCCGCCTTTCCACTTACAAACCTGAGGATATGCTCTGCCGCTTCAAATGAGAGCTGCCCGCCGCCGGTATCGGGAAGAGGAAGGACCATCTCTTCGGTCACCCTTGTCTGAAAAATGTCCGCAAGCGTTTCAGGGACCCCCACGGTCACCATTCCCGCTCCTGACCTGAGACAGGCCCTTGCAGTCATAAGCGCCGCACCGGTCTTTCCCCTCGAACCCGCAACCACGAGGACATGTCCGTAATTTCCTTTATAAGAATGCACGGGCCTGTCGGGTATGAGATACGATGCCACGCCGTCATCGATCGTCTCTACCATAAGCATGTCAGAGGTTAAGAGCTCTGCCGGAAAACCGATATCCTCGATGAATAATTTTCCGCAATACTCCGCACCGGGATGGAGGAGATGACCGATCTTCGGCAGTCCGAATGTCACCGTGTAGTCGGCCCTGACAGCCTCTCCGAGCTTTTCACCGTTATCCGCCGAGATGCCAGAAGGGATGTCGACGGAAATTATCGGCGTGTCCGACCTATTAAGGAAGGCGATGACATCCGCGACCGGAGGACCCACAGGCTTGTTGATGCCGGTACCGAAGATCGCGTCGATGACCGCCGCACTGTGCAGGTCCGCGCTGCGGATGCCGGTACGGAATTCGACCGGCAGGCCCATCTTCTTGGCCGTCTTGTATTGTTTCAGGCAGTCCGGCGACAGCCTGTTTTCAGCTGCCAGAAGAAAGACCCTGACATTCCAGCCGCTCCTGAAAAGTTCCCGTCCGGCAACGATTCCGTCGCCTCCGTTGTTGCCGCCGCCCGAAATAACGATCACCTTTCTCTTTCCAAATAGTTCCCTGACCTTTGTTGCAACGGCCAACCCTGCCCTCTCCATGAGGACCGCGGACGACAGCCCGAACGTTTTGATCGTCTTTTCGTCTATCCCCCGCATTTCTGCGGCAGTTACGACCTTCATAATTTCTCCAGCACCACGCAGGCCACTCCGTAGTCGCGCTCGTGACTCAGGCTCAGGTGGGCGCATCTGATCTCTTTCTGTTCGAAAAACGCTTCAATCCCGCCTTTCACGCTGAGAAAAGGACGACCACTTCCGGAATTCATCACCTCGATGTCGGTAAGCGCCACTGATATTTCAGAGCCGATCGCCTTGATAAACGCCTCCTTCGCCGCGAATCTCACCGACAGGGAAAGCCAGGGCTCCGCCTTCTTATAGGAATAGGCGATTTCATCATCCGTAAAGACCCTTCGGAGAAATCTCTCCCCCCAGCGCTCGACCGCCTTCTTCATCCTTTCCACCTTAACTATGTCTATACCTATGCCGTGGATCATCCTCAATCCAATATTAGGAATGTCGTCAAAATCATAACGGTATAGTCAAAAAAATCCCTCCTAACCTCCCTTTGGAAAAGGGAGGAAAGCTTCACCCTCTTTAGCAAAGAGGGGGAAGGGGAGATTTTCCGACAATAACATATACACTTATGAGGCACTTATATCCTGCCGTTTTCCGCAGTGCGTATCAGGTCCTTCATCTCCCTCACGGCCCTTTCAAGACCGACCAACACCGCGCGCGATACGATACTGTGTCCTATATAAAGCCCTCTGAGCCCTTCTATCTCTGCGATCCGGGAGACGTTGTAATAATTGAGTCCGTGGCCGGCGTTTGTCAGCAAACCCACATCCAGGGCCTTTTTCACAGCCTTGATGACCCTTGTCAACTCCCGTTCCCTTCCTTCATCTTTTTCATCCGAATAACGGCCTGTATGTATCTCCACCATGTCCGCGCCTATCTCCCTGGATCGCTCCACATCGGCCTCCGAAGGATTGATGAACAGGCTTACCCTGATTCCGCTGTCATGAAGGACTTTGACTGCGTTGCTGACCGCCTTCTTACCCTGCATTACGTCAAGGCCGCCCTCGGTCGTCAGTTCCTGTCTCTTCTCGGGCACCAAAGTCACCATATCCGGCCGGGTATTTACCGCGATCCTCAATATCTCTTTCGTCGCCGCCATCTCGAGATTCAACTCGACCGGGACAAACCTTTTCAGAACATCCAGATCGCGGTCGTTGATATGCCTCCTGTCTTCCCTCAGGTGCACGGTGATACCGTCCGCGCCCCCGAGTACGGCAAGAGACGCGGCCATCGCCGGTTCGGGCTCGCTGCCGCCGCGGGCCTGCCTGAGCGTCGCTACATGGTCTACATTAACCCCAAGAATCATCTGATCTCCATTCACTTTTCGAAATATTAGTCTATGGGACTATAGTCACGTCGTCAACCGCTGAGGAAACAACAAAGACCTTGATATTGTTGGCGTCTGCGTCTGCAGGAAGAAGGAAAAAGCCCTTCATCCCGCCTCCCTTGTTCGAGAGGAAAAAACCCTTCTCCCAGGGGACCTTTCCTTCGAGAAACCCCACCAGGCATTCCCCGTCCTTGAACCTTACGAATGCCCGGTTTCCCACCGGCCGTCGTATGCCGTAGGATTTCCTCTCCTTGTAATCATAGTCCCCCTCGAAGGACTTCACAAAGAAAACAGCCTTCATATCATCGAGCCTTATTATATGCTCTATTCCTGTTCCCGCCTCCTCCAGGACCACGTCCTCCCTGTCGGGCGAAAAGTTTCTCACATATCCCTTCACCATAGAACCGTTCCTGAACCTCATGACCGACATTTCCCGCTCTCCCATCTTCTCTCCCTCCTTTATCCCGCAGTTGCATGAACAAAAATCTCCAAACGAGGACAGATATGATGCTGACAAACAGCCATAGTCGGGCAACCGTTAAGAACATTTGTCACCGCATTCTCTCCGTCAACATATCCTCGGCAGCTGGTCCCCTGAAAGCATGTCTATTATTCTAATACCGCCTACAGCGGTTTTCAACAGCACCGTTTTGCCGGGGCTTTCGGCAACTTCTCCGATCACGACGCTCTCGGCGCCGGCGCCGGTCTCCTTCATTGCCCCGGCGAGCGAGGCCGCGTCAGCCGCATCTACGACCGCAACGAGGATACCTTCGTTCGCAATGTAGAGCGGGTCAAGGCCGAGCAGCTCGCACGCACCCCTGACGCCGGGCCTCACCCTGATCGCATCTTCACGCACCATGATACATTTGCCGGATTCCGC
>JAJYLU010000126.1 GCA_021787505.1 Nitrospirota bacterium
TGGGGTGAGAGTATGTGTCTTGCGATCCCATCGAGAATCGTCCGGATAGATGACCTCATGGCAATAGTCGACGTCTACGGGGCTAGAAGAGAGATAAACCTCATGCTCCTAAGTGACAATGCCGAGATTGGCGACTACGTACTTGTCCATGCAGGCTTTGCGATCCAGAAGGTAGAACGGGAGGCTGCACAAGATGCGTTAAGAGTCATCTCCACGATTATCGAGGAGGTTGAACGCGAGGACTTGTCCCGGGCGCCGGGGGACATGCTTTCGGGCTGATCTCTTTTTTGGCCTTTTGCCCATGCCGTATTCTGACGTATTTCCTGGCCAGGATAAATTCCCCCTTATCATGTTAGCTTCCTTTATAATTTCAGGTTGACGAGTCAAAATTCTCCTGCTATGGTGTACTCAGTGGGAGCAGGAGTATGAGCAATTATCATCCTACCGGAGAGTTATACCCGTGTGAACGGGTGCGACATCCGGCCTGTTCTCTTTTGCCATCCAACTGCAATCCTTTTTCCCCGCATTGCGATACAAATTCGAGCTTGGAGGTGCCTTATGCGCGACGAAGATGAAAAAGTCAGCGAATCAGCCGGAGGCCCTTATCGACAGATAGTGGCACGCGGCGTTTCGAGGAGGGATTTTCTGAAGTTCTGTTCTGCGATGGCGGCGGTTCTCGGACTGCCCGGAACATTCGCCGGCAAGATCGCTGAGGCGATCGAAAAGGCCGAAAGGCCGATCCTGGTATGGCTTGAGTTTCAGGACTGCGCAGGAAACACCGAGGCCCTTCTCAGGGCAACGAAGCCTACCATTACCGAGATCGTGCTTGATGTGCTTTCAGTCGATTACCACGAGACGATCATGGCGCCTGCGGGGAAGCAGGCCGAAAAATCTCTCGAGGATGTCGTGAAGAACCACAAGGGGAAGTATATCGCCTGTGTGGAAGGTTCGATCCCTTTAAAGGACAACGGCGTCTATTGCTGCGTAGGAGGAAGGAGTGCGATAGACATAGCGAAAGAGGTCTGCGGCAATGCCCTTGCCACGATCGCCGTAGGCACGTGCGCCACCTCTGGCGGCATACCCGCGGCAGCGCCGAATCCGACGGGCGCTGTGGGCGTGAAAAAGGCCCTTCCCAATGTCACGGTCCTGAACCTTACGGGCTGCCCGATGAACGTCGAGAACCTCACTGCTACAGTGGTCCATTTTCTGACCTTCGGCGGTCTTCCCGCGGCCGACAGTATCGGCAGGCCCTTATTTGCATATGGAGAACGGATCCACGACCACTGCGAGCGGCGGGCGCATTATGACGCGGGCCAGTTTGTGAAACAGTGGGGCGACGAAGGCCATCGGCAGGGATGGTGCCTCTACGAGATGGGATGCAAGGGACCGGAGACATTCGGAAACTGCCCCGTCGTCAAATACAATGAAGGGACAAGCTGGCCGGTGCAGGCCGGACACGGCTGCATCGGGTGTTTTCAACCCGAGTTCTGGGACAAAATGACACCTTTCTACCGGAGACTGCCGAAAGTGCCGGGGTTCGGAGTGGAGGTCACGGCGGACAAGATCGGAGCAGGAGTGGCGGCGGTCGCGGCGGCTGGAGTGGCGGCGCATAGAATAGCGCGGGCGATACGAGGTAAACAGGGCAGGGAAAAGGAAGAAGATACTGAATAGAGAAAGGAAGGAGAGCGGATATGACAAAGATCGCGATTGACCCGATCACGAGAATCGAGGGGCATCTGAGGATAGAGGCCCAGGTGGACGGCGGCAAAGTGTCCGACGCCTGGTCTTCGAGCACAATGTTCAGGGGCATAGAGATCGTGCTGAAAGGGAGAGACCCCAGGGACGCCTGGGCATTCACGCAGCGGATATGAGGCGTCTGAACAACGGTTCACGCCACCAGCTCCGTGAGAGCTGTAGAGAATGCGCTCGGCATCACTATCCCGAATAACGCAAGGCTGATCAGGAATCTTATCAGCGGTATCCAGTATATTCAGGACCATGTAATTCACTTTTACCATCTGCATGCGCTCGACTGGGTGGATATCGTCAGTGCGCTCAAGGCGGACTCCGGAAAGACATCAGCCCTTGCACAGTCGATCTCGGACTGGCCGATGTCGAGTGCCGCATACTTCAAGGGAGTCCAGAACAAACTGAAAACGTTCGTGGAAAGCGGTCAGCTCGGCATATTTGCAAATGCCTACTGGGGGCATCCCGCCTACAAACTTCCTCCTGAGGCCAACCTCATGGCAGCAGCCCATTACCTGGAGGCCCTTGACTGGCAGAGGGACGTAATACGAATACAGGCACTGCTCGGGGCGAAGAACCCTCATGCCCAGACGTATCTGGTCGGCGGCATGGCGATCCCGATCGATGTCAACAGTGAAAACGCCTTGAATGACGGCAGCTTTGCCTTCATATCGGAAGCCTCGAAGCGGGCGAAGACATTTGTGGAGCAGGTGCTCATCCCGGATATCCTTGCGGTCGCTTCTTTCTACAAAGAATGGGCGGGATACGGTTCCGGTATTGGAAATTATCTTGCTTACGGAGAGTTTCCAAATGACAATGTATCCAACACCGAAAATCTCTGGCTTCCCCGGGGGATAATACTGAACAGGGACCTCGGGAAGGTACACCCAGTCGATCAGACGAAGATCGAGGAATACGTAACCCATTCCTGGTATGTTTACGGCGAGGGCGGCTCTGTTTCGAAGCATCCCTGGAACGGCGTCACCGATTATAAGTATACAGGGCCGCAGCCGCCGTACGAGTTCCTTGATACCGACAGGAAGTACAGTTGGCTCAAGGCGCCGCGCTATGAGAATATGCCGATGGAGGTGGGGCCTCTAGCAAGAATGCTTGTCGCCTATGCATCAGGACATAAGAGGGTAAAGGAGGTGGTCGATTCTGTCCTGAAGAAACTGTCTGTCGGGCCGGATGCGCTTTTCTCTACGCTTGGAAGGGTCGCTGCGCGGGGCATCGAGACGCTGGTAACCGCTGAGATGATGTCCGTCTGGCTCAGCCAGCTGATCGAGAATGTGAAGAGGGGTGACCTGAAGATCCACGAGGGGAGTATGTGGGAGCCTTCAAAATGGCCGAAAGAGGCCAAGGGATACGGTCTCTATGAAGCGCCGCGAGGCGCCCTCGGGCACTGGGTGAAGATCAAGGACCAAAAGATCGAAAACTATCAGTGCGTCGTGCCGAGCACATGGAACGGATCGCCGAGGGACGCTACGGGGCAGCGCGGCCCTTATGAGGCGGCCCTGATCGGCACGCCTGTTGCGGACCAAACAAAGCCGGTCGAGATACTGAGGACCATCCATTCCTTTGACCCTTGTATGGCCTGTGCGGTACATGTGCTCGACGCAAACGGGAAGAAAGTGACGAGGATAAGAGTTGTGTAAAAGGAGATCGCCATGGAAAGAAAGATATACGTATGGGAAGCGCCGGTACGGGTTACTCACTGGATAAGCGTTCTTTGTCTTGTCACGCTTGCCCTCACCGGCGTATATATCGGTAACCCCTTTATTACGGCGACCTCCGCAGATCAGTACCTCATGGGGTGGGTGAGGTTTGTTCATTTCGTTGCAGCTTATATTTTTGTGGTAAACCTTGCGGTCCGCATCTACTGGTCTTTCGCCGGAAACAAGTATGCCACCTGGAAAGCACTCTTTCCGTTCAGCCCGGAGCGGATAATAACTCTTTTCAGGCAGATGTCGTTTTACGCCTTGATCAGCACGAAGCCTCCTTCGGAGATAGGTCATACGCCTCTTGGGGGTATTGTCTATTTCCTCATACTCGTCCTCTGCGGTATTTCCGCTGTCACCGGCTTTGCACTCTTTTCGCTCTACAATCCCGCGGGACCGATGCACACGCTCTTCGGCTGGGTCTTTTCTCTTGCAGCGATAGCTACGGTGAGGCTCATACACCATCTCATCATGTGGTTCCTTATTTACTTCGTTATTGTGCATATCTATATTGTGCTGTTTCTTGATTCGGTCGAAAAAAACGGTTTGCTGAGCAGTATATTCGACGGATACAAGTTTGTGGAGGAGAAGAAGGCGAAATGAGGACGGCTGTTCTCGGAGTCGGCAATATCCTTCTCAGCGACGAGGGTGTCGGGGTCCGGGCGATAGAGGCCCTGACGGACAGGTATACTTTCTCCGGAGAAATGGAATGCATAGACGGCGGCACCATGGGGCTCGATCTTCTTCCCTTTATCGAAGGAAAAGACAGACTTCTCATAATAGACGCCGTGAATGCCGAGATGTCCCCCGGAACCGTCATCAGGATTGAGAACGAAGACATACCGAAGTTTTTGGGACAAAAACTCTCTGTGCATCAGATTGGTCTTCCGGAGATGCTCTCGGCCGCCGCGCTTATGTCGATTTTGCCGGAGGAGATATGCCTCATCGGAATGCAGCCGGAAAAACTTGAAACAGGCCTCATTCTCTCCGGTGTCGTGTCGGCCCGTTTCAATGATCTTATCTTTGCGGCGATCACAAAACTCGCGGAATGGGGGATAGAAGCTAGAGAGAGACCTGTTGTTTATGTCCCGCAGGGTTGACAAAAAGGCCGAGCGACTTTACATTACCTGACATGCAGAGAAGAAACCGCCGGCAGATAGTCAGTTGGTGCCTGTTCGACTTCGCAAATTCAAGCTATTCGGCGGTCATCGCCGCGGTGGTCTTCCCCGTCTACTACGTGCAGGTTATTGTCGGCGATGCCTCCGGGCTCGGCGACCTGTGGTGGGGAAGGGCCATCTCTTTCAGTATGGCGTTCGTGGCGCTTACTTCCCCTTTCCTGGGAGGAATAGCTGATTACAGCGGAAGGCGCAAGGGGTTTCTGCTTTTCTATACGCTTCTTTGTGTGTGCTGCGTCTCAGCCCTGGTCCTGCTCAAGAAGGGCATGGTAATAGAGGGGTTTCTTCTCGTAACGGCGGCGAACGTGGGTATGGAGGGCGGACTAGTGTTCTATAACGCCTTCTTGCCGGAAATAGCCGAAAGAGAATTTCAGGGCAGGGTATCGGCCTGGGGATACGCGATCGGGTATGCAGGGTCGATCGCTTCATTGCTCATCGCGCTCCCGCTCATTAAGAGCGGTCAGTACAACGCTGCATGGCTGATGGTGGCTGTCTTTTTTTCCTTTTTCTCCCTCCCCGCCTTTATTTTTCTCAGTCAGGGAAGCCGGAAGGGGCTTTCTTTGCGGGGGGCCGCAATAAAGGGAGGCAACCATTCCTGGACTACCTTGAAAGCGATATGGGGGAGACGGGAGGTCCGGAGATTTCTCCTCGCCTTTCTTATTTACGACGACGGGATTAATACCGTCATCGTATTTTCGAGCATCTTCGCTGCTGCCACCCTCGGATTCGGAGCAAAGGAACTCGTTGGCCTCTATATGGTCGTTCAGGTGACGGCACTCTTCGGGGCCTTTGTGATGGCCCGTCCGATTGACTACTGGGGACCGAAGAGGGTCGTGACGCTGTCATTAGTGTTGTGGTCAATCGTTGCGGTCGCAGCCTACGTGATCTACAATAAGGTCTATTTCTGGGCGCTCGCCTGCTGTGCCGGCCTCGGGCTCGGCACGGTGCAGGCGGCCAGCAGGGCCTTTTTTGCACAATTTATCCCGCCGGGACGCGAAAGCGAATATTTCGGGGTCTTTTCACTTGTCGGCAAATCCTCCGCCGTTGCAGGGCCGCTTCTGTTCGGATATGTTTCCTCGACGTTTGGAAGCCAGCGGCCGGCCATACTTGCGATATCGGCATTCTTTATAACGGGGCTGCTGCTGATACGGGGCGTCAGAGGCGGCGGTCCGAACATCGTCGAGTAGTTTCCCTGGAAAGGAGATTTTTATCCCTCAATCACGATATAATTAACTATGCGCGTATTACTTGTAGAAGACGAACAGAATGTGGCCAATTTTTTGAAGAAAGGTCTGGAGGAGGAGTTTTATACCGTAGACGTGGCCGAGGACGGCGCCGAAGGATATAGCATGGCCACGTCAAAGGAATACGACTGCCTCATACTCGACGTCATGCTCCCTCAACTCAGCGGCATAGAGATATGCAAGAAG
>JAJYLU010000127.1 GCA_021787505.1 Nitrospirota bacterium
CCTAAGTTACGTGGAAGATCCTACGCGGGCCTTCAGGGCGGTGAGGTTCGCGGAGAGGTTCGGGTTCAAGCTCAGCAAGCACACCGAGAACCTGATCAAGTCGGCGATCCAGATGGACCTCTTCGAACGTCTCTCCGGGTCGAGACTTTTCGATGAACTCAGGCTCGCCTTCGAAGAAACGAACCCGGTCAGGACGCTCAAGAGGCTTTCTTCCTGCGGCCTTCTCAAGGTGATCCACAAGGACCTCCTTTTCGACGAAAAGCTCGAGGCGACGCTCTCTTCGATGTACGAAACGCTTGCCTGGTACGACCTCCTCTATCTCGACGAGAAAGTGGACAAAGGGACGCTCTACCTTGCCGCACTCCTTTCGAACCTTGATGCCGCGCAGAGGACCGCGGCGCTCGAAAGACTGGCCCCGCCGCAGAAGACGAAGGAGATCATCCTCAGGAGTATGACGGAATCGGCCGACGTTCTCGCAAAACTGCCCCTTCGGGACCCCGCCGGAGTTTACCATCTGCTGGCGGACAAAAGCCTCGAGATGATACTTTTTTCTATGGCGCTCACTAACGATACGCGGAAGAAGAAACAGATATCGCAGTTCCTCGTCGGACTGAGGAAGATAAAACCGCTCCTGAAGGGCGATGACCTCAAGAAACTCGGCATCGCCGAAGGGCCGCTCTTTTCAAAGATATTCCGGGAACTCCTCGACGGGAGACTGAGGGGAAAGTTCAAGACCGAAGAGGACGAAAAAAGGTTCGTTCTGCAGCGATACGGGGAAAAATAGAGGGCCGGGGGGGGACGGTATTTCCGATTTGACGTATCCCTAAAAATCTGATAGTGTAGAATCAATCGATCTTTCGGAGGGATTATGGATGCCGCACTTAAGGAATTAATGAGTATCGCTGCCAGACGGGGAAATAAGTATGTGAAGGGCGAGACAACAGCTGTCGACCTCCAGTCGAAACTGGCGGAACTCGGTGTCCTGCTCCTCGAAAAGGCGGGGCGTTTCCCGGATCTTGAGGACTCGAAAGTCAGGGCGGAACTGATAGAGATACAGAACAAACTGGATGACCTGAGAAAGGTAATTTTCGCCAGCAAGGTCCACCTGCGTTAAGACTTGCCTGACCGAAGGGTACTGCACCGCTTTTCCCGCTTCGGGCCTTCCATGACTTTTTTATTTCTTCGCCTGTCTTCCTCATTTTTTTTGTGATAGCGTCCTGGAGATGATGGCAGGCCGGCTGCCGCAGGGCACGGTTCAATTTTGAATGACAGGGCGGTATCATTTTAGGAAAGAGGTTAAGACGATGAAGGCCATGGTACTGAAGGGGATCTCGGATTTCGGAATGGAGAAAGCTCCTCTGGAACTTGCCGAGGTGCCGGTCCCCGTCCCGGGAGAAAAAGAAATTCTCATCAAGGTCTCACGATGCGGTGTATGCCACACCGAGCTGGATGAAATCGAGGGAAGAACGCCGCCTTCACGCTTCCCGATTATTTTGGGACACCAGATAGTCGGCAGGGTGGCGGAGGCGGGCCGCAACGCGGTAAGGTACAGGGCAGGAGACAGGGTAGGCGTGGCATGGATCAATTCAGCCTGCGGCGTCTGCAGCTACTGCCGGGGGGGAATGGAAAATCTCTGCGATTCATTCACGGCAACCGGCAGGGACGCGGACGGCGGCTATGCGGAGTACGCCGTAGTCGGCGAGGATTTTGCCTATATGATTCCGAAGGTTTTTTCGGATTCGGAAGGCGCTCCCCTTCTTTGCGCCGGGGCTATCGGTTATCGTGCGTTGCGGCTTGCGGGACTCCGGGACGGGGAACGCATCGGCCTTACCGGTTTCGGCGCGTCGGGTCATCTCGTGATGAGGATGCTCCGGCACCGGTATCCCAAATCCAGTGTGTTCGTCTTTTCGCGGACCGCGTCGGAAAGGCATTTTGCGGAAGATCTCGGCGCATGCTGGACAGGAGATACCGAAGAGGAGGCGCCCGAAAAGTTGCGGGCGGTGATCGACACCACGCCGGCTTGGAAGCCTGTCGTACAAAGCCTGAGAAATCTGGAGAGGGGTGGAAGGCTCGTTATCAATGCCATCAGGAAGGAAGAAAGGGACAAGGGAGAGCTTCTCTCGCTCGACTACTCACGTGATCTCTGGATGGAGAAAGAGATCAGGAGCGTCGCGAATATCACGAGAAAGGATGTCGAAGAGTTTCTGCGGCTTGCTGCGGAGATCCCGATCAGGCCCGAGATTCAGGAGTACCGGCTGGAAGAGGCGAACACGGCGCTGCGCGAGCTCAAGGAGAGAAAGATCCGGGGGGCGAAGGTCCTGAGGATAGGGTAGATGTCGGCAACTGCAATGGTATAATAGCCACGGTTCCGCATGCAGAAATACCAGTTTATCATATTGATCTGCTACCTCCTTGTTGAGGGGTTCGAATACTGGCTGAGGTTTATCAACCTCCGGTATATGAAGAGGTACGGGACGGAAGTGCCGGCCGGGTTCGAAGGTTATATCGACGAGTCTGTGCTGAAGAAGACGCAGGCCTACACCCTCGATACGAGCAGGCTTTCGCTTGCCGAATCGGTCTTCAGCAGCGCCGTGATGATCATTTTCCTCTTTGGCGGACTTCTGAATGCTTACAATAATTGGATCGGTTCCTTTAAACTATCCTTTGTTCCGCAAGGCGCGGTATTCTTTCTCATCCTGAGCTTCGTCAATACGGGACTCTCGATTCCCTTCAGCCTCTGCAGGACGTTCAGGATCGAAAACAGATACGGCTTCAATACCATGACGCCGGCACTGTGGCTGACGGACCTCGTAAAGTCGTTTTTTCTCTCTGCCCTCATCCTCGGGATCGCCCTGTTTGCCGGACTCTATATTGTCAGGCAGAGTCCCGGCTACTGGTGGCTCCTAGTATGGGGGTTCTTCTTCATCCTCAGCATATTCCTTATGTATATCTCACCTTATGTGATCGAGCCCCTCTTCAACAAGTTCGCGCCGCTCGAAGGCGGGGAACTTGAGACGAAGATCAGGGATATGATGAAAAGGGTCGGTATAAGGGTGAGCAGGGTCTTCAAGATCGACGCGTCGAAGAGAAGCAGACACACAAACGCCTATTTTACCGGCATTGGAAGGACAAAAAGGATCGTGCTCTTCGACACGCTGATCGAGATGATGGAGCAGAATGAGATACTCGCCGTGCTCGCTCACGAGGCCGGCCACTGGAAGAAAAAGCATGTGCTGAAGCGCATCGTCGCGTTTGAATGCCTTTCCCTGGTCGGCGCATACGTTGCTTTCCGCATCCTTAGGACAGACATTCTGTCAAATATTTTTCATATCCAGGGAGAGACGTTCTTCGCAAAACTGATTATACTCGGCTTCATCTTCGGTATCGTGTCTTTCCCGTTTACCCCTGTTTCGAGTTATATATCGAGGAGACACGAAGACGAGGCGGACAGGTTCGCGTCAGAGTTGTCCGGACATCCGGAGAGCCTAGCGACATCGCTCATCAAGCTCTCGAAGGACAACCTCTCCAATCTCCATCCCCACCCGCTCTACGCCAAATTTTACTTTTCCCATCCACCGATCGTCGAACGGATCAGGAGGCTCCGGGGCTTTCATTAATCGGGAAATTGCATTACCGCAGGAATATGCTCCAATAAACTTTTTAATGCGCAATTAGGTTGTTTTGATAACAAAGGTTTTTCTTAACAGGATGTAACGCCCTTTGGAAAAAAAACGTCTTACAGCGGTGGCGCAGAAAAAGTTATTTTCCGCATACCCCTGCGGTTTCCAGCCCTTACCGTATTATTCACGCCAATGACGAAGAATCATATCCGACTGGGAGGTAATGCTGTTCCTCTCCCCTGCGAGGGAGAGGGCTGGGTGAGGGGAGACTTTCAGGAAGACCTCAGCGGTCCGTCAAAAACCACGCCGATACACCCTCGTCATAATAGAGGGTATGCATAAATCCGTCGCTGCCCTTGACTCTAAAAAACCTTCTTCGCGTTCTGTCTGCAGTGTTCTCCTCGACCCACTCTTTTGTTATGGAGGCTACTTCGATCCTCTCCTCCCCGAGCAGAAAAGACCTCGGGCTTTCTTCGCCTCTAAAGCCGGAATAACATACGACATCGATCTTTTTTTTATCAGCCACTGCTGCACTACTCTATATTGAAGACCGCGACTTCCTTAATCCCGGGGAGATACTCTCCGACCGGCACCAGCCTCTTCCCTTCGCTCACGCAGCCGATGATAATCGTCCAGAGCTGGTTGAGCTCTTCTTTTTCGCGGTCGTTCTCCGGCGTCATCTTCAGGAGCGTCCCTTCGAGTTCCATCCTCATAGCCGTTCCTCCTCGAAAAAAGTTATCTATATATAAACCTTATCATATCGGCGGACATTATCAAGAGTTGGCAGATTGTCAGGGGCGATGACCGGGGATAATTGGAAGCATACTTTCATGTGGGGCATTGCCCCTACCCCAGCCACCTTTCTTGCTTGCCCAAGAAATGTGGCCGAAAGAAGGGCACCCCGACGAAAATTCCTAACGGTATGCTCGGTCGGCCGTGCTAAATTTTGGGAACTCTCCCGAAAGCTTTCGGGATCAGACAGCCCAAAATTATTCACGCACGTCCTTGGTAGCAGACCTGAAATTTTCGAAGGGGGGAACAGCGGGAAGCTGAAGGGGCGATAACCACAAACGCGGCTGTTCGGCGCTACAGCCTTACCGGCACGCCTTTGGACCTGAGGTACTCTTTTGCTTCCCGCACCGTAAACTCCCTGAAGTGGAATATCGAGGCAGCCAGCACAGCGTCGGCCTTTCCGTCAACCAGCCCGTCATAGAGGTGTTCGAGCGTGCCGGCCCCTCCCGAGGCGATTACCGGTATCGAGACCGCCTCGGATATGGCCCTTGTCAATTCGATGTCATAACCGTCCTTTGTCCCGTCCTTGTCCATGCTCGTCAGCATGAATTCGCCGGCGCCGAGCTCTTCCATCTTCTTCGCCCACCGGACCGCGTCGATCAGTTTCATCTTTCTTCCGCCGTGAGTAGAAATCGCCCAGCTGAGGCCTGTGGCAGGAAGAGAAAGACGCACCTCTTTGAGAGACGGGCCATCCAGCCAATCCTCGCCGGTCGCATCGGACATGTTTCCCGCGACCCTCTTGGCGTCGATAGCCACCACGATGCACTGGCTCCCGAATCTCTCCGCCGCCCTGCTCACAAAGTAGGGGTCTTTGACCGCAGTCGTGTTGATCGAGACCTTGTCGCATCCGGCGTTGAGGAGCGCCCTGATGTCGTCGAGGGTCTTTATCCCTCCCCCGACCGTAAGAGGCATAAAAACGTCTTCGGCGGTGCGCTCGACCACGTCGAGTATGATCTTCCGTTTTTCATGCGAGGCGGTGATGTCGAGGAAGATGAGTTCGTCGGCACCCTGTTCATCGTAGAATATAGCGTTCTCAACAGGATCTCCGGCATCGCGCAGGTTGACGAAACTCACCCCTTTTACCACGCGGCCGTTCTTCACATCGAGACAGGGGATGATCCGTTTCGCGAGCATTACCCGGTATAATCCGCGGCCAGCTTTATCGCTTCTTTCAGGTCGAGAGAACCGGAGTAGATCGCCTTGCCGGTAATCGCGCCCCAGAGGCCTTTGATCTGAAGGAGGTTCCTGACGTCATCGAGCGTGGCAATGCCGCCCGAAGCGATCACCGGAACGGTCACGCTCTTCACCATCTCCTGCTGGGCGGCGACATTGGGGCCGGTAAGCATGCCGTCCCTTGATATGTCGGTATAGATAATGCCCGCAACCCCGGCGGACTCCACTCTCCTGGCAAGTTCTTTGGCCCCGACGGTGCTCACTTCCTCCCATCCCCTGACCGCCACCTTGCTGTCTTTTGCGTCTATCCCGACAAGGATCTTCCCCGGGAATTTGTTGCACGCCTCGACTACGAAGGCGGAGTCTTCCACCGCCGACGTGCCGAGAATGACCCGTTCTATTCCGGCCTTTACAAGTTGTTCAACCGTTTCGATGTCGCGTATGCCTCCGCCGACTTCGATGACCATCTTCACGTAC
>JAJYLU010000128.1 GCA_021787505.1 Nitrospirota bacterium
TACGGATGCAAACGGCAACTATAGCTTTACGGATGTCTCCGGCGGCATTTACACTGTAACGCCTTCGCGGACAAGCTTTGGCATTTTTACCCCGCCCTTCAGGAAGGCATTCCTCGACGGCCTCAGTGCGGTCGGGTTTGACTTCAGCGTAACAAACGCAGGCAGGCTGGGGGGAACAAACCACACTGTTTTTCTTAAGACCGACGGCACAGTCTGGACATGGGGAAATAACAGCAACGGCCAGCTTGGCAACGGGACTACCACGAACAGCGCCCTGCCGGTAGAGGTGACGGGACTGACCGGGGTAACAGCCGTTTCGGCCGGCAATACTCACACTGCGGCACTGAAAACCGACGGCACGGTCTGGACTTGGGGGAATAACACTACCGGGCAGCTGGGCAATGGGAGCACGACGCAAAGCACCATACCGGTGCAGGTAATCGACCTTGCTGACGTGACAGCCATATCGGCTGGGTCCGATCATACGGTAGCGTTGAAAACCGACGGCACAGTCTGGACTTGGGGAAGCAACAGCAACGGGCAGCTCGGCAACGGAAGCACGCTTTCCAGCTCCGCACCTTTACAGGTAACAGCGCTGTCGAACATAACCGCTATTGCCGCAGGCTCTACTTACACCCTCGCGCTGAAGAACGACGGCACGGTCTGGGCATGGGGGAACAACAGTAACGGACAGCTTGGCGACGGGAGCACCACACAGAGCTATGTCCCTGTGCAGACGAGCGTTCTGTCAAACGTGATCGCCATCGCCGCAGGGTTTTCTCATGCCGTCGCGCTTAGAAACGATGCGACTATTGTGTCTGTCTGGACGTGGGGCAACAATACCAACGGCCAGCTGGGTGACGGGACCACTACGCAACGTAACGCTCCGGTACAGGTGCCAAACTTCTCCAATGTAGCTTCTGTTGCGGCAGGCAATGACCACACAGTAGCGCTGAAAAACGACGGCACAGTCTGGACATGGGGCAATAACAGCAATGGACAACTTGGCGACGGGACCACTAATCAGAGCGATGTGCCTCTGCAGGCCGGAAGCATATCCGGTGTAACGGCCGTGGCAGCCGGCTACCAATATACTGCCGCCCTGAAAGTCGACAACACGGTCTGGACATGGGGAAACAATAATTACGGGCAGTTAGGGAATGGGGCTGCGACCGGAAGCTTGACTCCTGTACAGGCACAGTTACCTTGAAGTCCTCCGCTCTGAACTTCAGGTGAAAAAGGCACTGACCGCCCTACTTCGCCAGCTGCTTTAAGTTATCGCAGGCGACATTATTGCCGGCGTCGCAGGCCCTGCCGAAATCGGCCATCGCCTTCCTCGCATAGGCAACACCCCTGGACAGGTAGAAGTTCTTGTCCTTCGGCTTCAGGGAAATCGCCTTATCATAATCTTTTATCGCCTCGTCGTACCGCCCGGCATTGGAGTATGCTATGCCGCGGTTATGATACGCGTCCGCAAAGTCCGGAGTCATCGTGATAACTTTGGTGTAATCGTTGATCGCGTTTTCATACTGTCCCAGCTTGAGATACGCAAGTGCCCGGCTATTGTAGGCCTGCAGATTTGCCTGGTCCCTCGATATGACCTTACTGAAGTCGGCTGCCGCTTCCTCATATTTGCCCTTTTTGTAATAGGAAAGTCCCCTGTTGTTATAGGCATCGGTGAGCTCAGGATAAAGCGAAATCGCCGTGGTATACGCTTTTATGGCGTCATCGTATTCCCCGTTGTTGAAGTAGGCGTTCCCTCTGTCGAAATAGAACCCCGGATCGAGTTCTTTCGATAAGGCTATACTGGGAAAAAGCATCGATATTATCACCGGAAAAGCAAATATCACTTTCTTCATCGTCTGCTCGGAGTCCGTTCATGGCTTTTCAACCGGCCCATTACAAAATTATAGCAAAACACCGAAAAAAAATGGTATAATTATGTTTATCCGCAAAAGATGGTTCAGAAAAAATCCTGATAAAAAAATGGGTTACAAAGTTTTTCATATTTTCTTCAAATTTATGCTATATAGTATATTAATAAAATAGGATTTACGAAGTCTCTTTTATGAAGAAATTTGACCGGCTGCGGCAACAGCCGGGGAATATGAGGGAAAAAGATGGATAAAAATGAACTTTTCGATGAGATAATCGAGCTGGGGAAGAAGCGTGGCTCATTGACTTATGATGAGATCAACGAGGCGCTCTCACCAGAGTTCTTCGCTCCTGATGAGATGGAGGAACTTATCGAACTGCTGGAAGAAATGGGGATAGAGGTCCTCTCTCCCGAGGAAGCAGGCTCAGCCGGGGAAGAAGTCTGGGAAGAAGAGGAGACCCCCGAGACCGAAAAAACAGAGGACCTCGTGCAGGCGTATTTCCATTCTATGGGAAACATCACGATCCTGACGAGACAGGAAGAGATAGAGATTGCCAAGAGACTCGATGAGGGAAGAAAGATAATCAAAAAAACCGTCACTTCGATGCCGCTTTACCGGAAGACAGAGGCGGCGATGGAAATCAAGGAAGAGGAAGAGCCGGAAGAGCGGGCCGACAGGGCGCTTCTGCTCTCGATGGAGGCACTCGATTGCCTCATGGAGCAGATAAGCGAGACTGACCGGAAGGTCGTGCGGTACGGTTGCCTGAAGGACTTGAAAAAAACCATTCAGGAGAAGAAGAAAAAAGGCATCAACCCTGCCAAGCTCCAGGACACAGCAAAAGAGGTGCAGACGGTATACAAGGCGGTCGAAACTGAAGTCGGGTTGAAAATAGATGATATCCGGGCTGCCTGGGACAAGATAACGAGGGCCAGGACTCTTTATAACGAAGCCAAGAACGAACTCACGACGCGGAACCTCAGGCTGGTAGTAAACATAGCAAAGAATTATATAGGAAGGGGACTCTCCCTGCTGGACCTTATCCAGGAGGGAAATATCGGCCTTATGAGGGCGGTCGACAAATTCAAGCATGAAAAGGGGTTCAAGTTCAGTACGTATGCCACATGGTGGATACGGCAGGCGATCACACGGGCACTGATCGATCAGACGAAAACGATAAGGGTGCCTGTTCATATGGTGGAGTTCTACAACAAGGTGACGAGGACTTCGAGGGAGTTGACCCAGGAACTCGGCAGGGAACCGAGAAACGAGGAAATCGCCGGGAAAATGGGCGTGGCGACCTCGAAGGTCGAAGAGGTCTTCAGGGCGATCCAGGACCCCATTGCCCTTCAGACCAAGGTGGGCGATGAGGACTCGGAACTTGAAGATTTCATCAGTGACGAAAACGTTCTTTCACCTTATGAGGACACCGAAAAGGGGGAACTTTCCGAAAAGATGATCCTGCTCCTGAAGACGCTGCACCCGAACGAAGAAAAGGTGATCAGGATGAGGTTTGGGATCGGAGTCGACAGGGACCACACCCTCGAGGAAGTCGGCAAATGTCTCTCGCTCACCCGCGAGAGAGTGCGCCAGATCGAAGCGAAGGCATTGAGGAAGCTCAAACATCCAGGACGGCTGAAGGTACTGAAAATACTGACTGCCGCATAAGCTGCGTCGACTATTCAATGGAAGCCCCTGATGAAATAAATTTAATATTTCATCAGGGGTTTTTGTCTCTTTTCTTCACATTTTCTTCAAATTATTGCTATATCGTATTGGCCATCTCACGCACAAAAGGTGGACCATGAAAGAACACGACGTGTACGAAGCAATTATCGAAATCGGCAGAAGGCGGGGAAATGTTACCTACGAGGAGATCAACGATGCACTTCCCCCCGAGTTCTTCTCTCTCGAAGAACTCGAGAAATTTGTAAGGCTGCTTCTGGGCATGGGGGTAAGGCTGACCCCGAGTGCAGCACGGAACTAGACTCACGCAATGCCAAGCTTTTTTATCTTCCGATAGAGCGTGGCGAGGTCCACTCCAAGCTGCCGCGCGGTCTCTTCCTTGTTCCAGTCGTTGGTCTGGAGCGTCTCCCTGATAATCGTCTCTTCGCAGTAGTCGAGTCTGTCTTTCAGCGTCCGCGTGGCCCGTGAGCTGTCGTGCGACCTCACCTTTTCGGGAAGCTCGGCGGTACCTATCTCTCCGCCCCCGGAAAGGACCACCGCCCTTTCAATCACGTTCCGGAGCTCTCTGATATTGCCGGGCCAGGGATAATTCACCAACGCCTCCATCGCCTCGTCCGATATTCCGGCCACCTTCTTATTGTTTTCCCTGCAGCACCTGTCGATAAAATGCCGCGCAAGCACCCGGACATCTTCCTTCCTTTCTCTCAGGGAAGGGATCTTCACCTCGATTACGTTCAGCCGGTAATAGAGGTCCTCGCGGAAAAGCCCTTTTCTGATCTGTTCTTCGAGATCCTTATTGGTGGCGGCGATGAGCCTGATGTCCACGAACCGCGGCTTCGTCTCTCCGAGTGGAAGCACCTCGCCGGACTCGAGGACCTTCAGGACCTTCGCCTGAAGTCCCATCGGCATGTCTCCTATCTCGTCGAGAAAAAGCGTCCCCTGATCGGCCATCGTGATCAGGCCTTTCTTGTCCGATGCCGCACCGGTAAAGGCGCCCTTTCTGTATCCGAAGAGTTCGCTCTCCAGCAGATTTTCGGGAATCGCGGAGCAG
The DNA here is from genome assembly GCA_021787505.1 of Nitrospirota bacterium. GTDB lineage: Bacteria > Nitrospirota > Thermodesulfovibrionia > Thermodesulfovibrionales > UBA6898 > Sulfobium. The sequence goes on from JAJYLU010000128.1 coordinate 4,612, forward strand.
TTGATCGAGATGAAGGGCTTGTCTTTTCTCTGACTGTTCCCATGGACAATCTCGGCGATAAGGCCCTTGCCGGTACCGCTCTCGCCCAGGAGCAGGATATTGGAGCGCGTCGGAATGACCTTGCTAAGGATGTCGAGCACCTGGGATATCTGAGGCGATACCCCGACGAACTCCCGGTTGCCGAATTGCTGGCTGAGCTGCTGCCGGAGGACCAGATTTTCCATCAGGACCTTCCGGTGCTCCAGGAGCCTCCTGACGGTCATCTTCACGTCTTCGTTGATGAAGGGTTTTACGATATAGTCGCTCGCCCCTTTCTTCATCGCCTCGACGGCAGACTCCACCGAGCCGAAGGCGGTCATGATGACCACGATGAGACCCGGACTCATCGAGAGGGAACGTTCGAGCACCTGCATGCCGTCTATCCCCTCCATCTTGAGGTCGGTAATGACGAGGTCGAAATCGTCAGTTTCCACTTTCTTCAGCGCCTCCTGCCCGCTGTTGGCGGTGGCCACCTTGTAGCCCTCCCGCGACAGCAGGAATTCGAGCGCCCTGCAGATGTCCCTTTCGTCGTCTACGACCAGTATCTTCGCCGCTTCAACTTTCATAGTACGGCAACCTCACCCTGAACATCGTGCCTCCTTCAGGCCTGTTCTCCACGAGGATATCACCCTGATAACTCTTGACGATATTATAGCTGACCGCAAGCCCGAGACCGGTGCCCTTCTCCTTCGTGGTGAAGAACGGGTCGAATATCTTTTCCATATGCTCGGAAGGGATACCAGACCCCGTGTCAGCCACCGAAATCTCGACCTCGTCCTCCAGTTCTCTCGCACGGATCTCGAGGGTACCGCCGTTCGTCATCGCGTCCGCGGCGTTCAGGATAATGTTCATCAGCACCTGGATCATCTGCGTCTCATCCACCCGCACCGGCGGCATCGTCTCAGGGATATCCACATTGATCGCTATGCCCTTCATCCTTTTGTCGTATTTCACGAGATCGAGGGTTAAATCCACAAGCGCCCGCGCATCGTGGTGCCTCAGGTCCGACGTCCTCATCTTGGAAAAACCCGACATCTGCCTGACGATGTCGGCAATCCTGTTGATGTGCTTCGCCACGGTATCGAGGCTCTCTTTCGTAAACTCGTCGTGGTCCAACTCCCTCAGGATCTGCACGTAGGAGGAGATCGAGGTAAGGGGGTTACCGATCTCATGGGCGATCCCCGCGGAGATACGAGCGAGCGCTGAGAGTTTTTCCGACTGCATCATCCGGTCCTCCATCTTCTTGATATCGGTGATGTCCTGGATCAGGACCAGCGTCTGCCGGTGCGCGTGCGGAGCGATAAGGGGCGTCGACGTGATCTGGAAATAGCCCTTCTTTCTGCCGTAGTCGTGATAGATCACTTCGCGAAGCATCTTGTCGTCCACAATCGCCCTGTGTATTCCGCTTCCCC
>JAJYLU010000129.1 GCA_021787505.1 Nitrospirota bacterium
TGAAGCAGGCCGCCTATTACCTGGGTGCTGCCGGGATTCGCGGGGGGGGCGCCCATCCGGGAGCACTTGCCGGTCCCCCGTCTCCCGGGTATTCTTCGATCCTCGGGATAATGCTCGTGGGTCTCGGCGCAGTCATGGCGGTCCTGTCGTTCGTCCGTTACAAAAAGGTGGAAAGGCAGATCGACGAGGACATCTACAGACCCTCAGTAATACTGGATACACTCCTCACCATCTCGGTCCTCGCGATAGGAATCTTTCTGATGATCTACCTGCTTCACAGTATCTGATCAGCAGCAGTTATCCTTGGCGTCGTTTCCGCCGCAGCCGCAAGTCGGCTCCCCGCCGCTGATCATGCTGTTTATCAGGGCAGCCGCGCAGCCGACTCCCTTGTCGACGAAGAGGGCTCCGGAGGGGCAGTTCATCATGCAGGCGCCGCATTCCATACATCTGTCGCTGTCGACAATCGCGGCCCTTCGGTTTTCAATTATGAAAACGTTATGCGGACATACTTCCACGCAGGTGCCGCAGCCGGTGCATTTCTCTCCGGCGAGTTTTATGGTCGCCACATTCCGGAGATATTTCATGGTGTCCCCCAATGTCCTGTTTTATAGATAACCAGCAGTATCAGCGAAGCCGCAGCCGAAAGGATATACACCGGTACAGAGATCTTCAGTTCCTTCTTGACGCCCGACATCCCCGTAAAGGTGGTCGAACCGGTAAACTGAAGTGCGATATAGGAACTCGCCATCGGGAAAAGGAGATAGACGAAGAAGAGGAGCAGGCCGTTAGACTGCTCGAACAGGCGGAATATGTTGCTGGTGAGCATCACCGAAATCAGCCCCACCAGCCATCCCTTCACCGCAAAGGACCTGGAGGGGACCCACGGAAGAAGCAAAGGGGTGAGGAACCCTCCCGCAAATACCGATATCAGACCAAGACCGAGAAAAGGCAGCCCGCCCATGACCGCCCCTTTGAACATGATCCCAGCAGGCTGAAGACCAAAAAAAATCAATATCGCGACAGAATACCAGGGATAATATTTTTTCATTGCCGGATTGATTTCCATAGGTGTCAGAACGAGCCTGTCGGTCGTTGTAAACCTGACCGCGCGCATCTCCGGCGTTGCCTTGCGGCCCGCCGCGACATACGCGGGTATGTCCTTCGCATACACAGGCCCGTAGAGTACCTTGAACCCTGCGGCGCGGCGCACTCTGTAGGCACTGACGCCCGGCGCACCCAGCTGGGGCACGATAATATTCCTGTGATCGACCACCTCATGTAGCCGGGCAAGGGCGATGCGCTTCACCAGTTCGTCCGTTCCGAAAGTGCCCTTCCCCGCAGCGCACCAGACGTTGATGCCCTTTGTATCGAGAACAAGGATCCACGCGCTTATCCCTTTCAGTTCTTTCCGGAGATGGTCGAAACTTAGCTTGTAATTGGCGCTCACAAGAACTTCCGAATTTTTGTCCGGCTCGCCTACTGCATAGAGGCCGGGTTTTACCGTATAGTTTTCGCGGAACGCGCTTATCCGGCAACGGATGTGTTCCCACAGATCGGTATTCGTAAGGTCCGTCGAAACCCTGTACACCAAGCCTTTGCCGGCAGAAACGGTGCCGGTGATCCATCGGGGTTTTTCTTCTTCTGCGACCGGGGAGATTGAACAGCCGCATTCGGACGACAGGCCGGCCGCCTTGTTTCCGATGAGTTCATTCCTGAATTTCAGCTCTGCCACGTTAATTCCTCCTGAAGCGCAAGACTTACACTAAAGTCCGATATGCTGAAAACGGCCATAGTCGAGGCTCCGAAGCTCGCTTATCTTCACGTAGAGGCCTTTTTCATAACTGTACTCGAGATCGTGAGTGCGTTTACGTGAATCAGGATAATAATCGCCGATTCTATGGCGTTTTTTAGTAGGTCGGACTTTGTCCATCCACAATAATAGGGGTCCTCTCACAGGATTTCTTTGATGATCGGGCCTAACTGCCCCTTCACCATTTCGACGAGCTCTTCCGCCTTGATGAGGGTAATACAGCATATCCGGCCGTCCTTTTCCCAGCTGGCAACCGCCAGCTTGCTGCCAGCATTGATCCCGGCCCTTTCCCGCAGTTCCTTCGGCAGCACCATCTGGCCCCTCTCATCTACGCTGATTATCGATTCGACCTTGCAGCAGGCAGCGCCGGTCTCTCCGGCCGCTATCCTGCAGTTGCCTTCTTCTTTCTTCTTGCCGTTCATTGCACCCCTTCACTGCGGAGATTGTTCTGATTAATCAGATTATACTGATTCGGGGCGGGCAATGTCAAGAGGGTATCCCCCCTCTTATCTTTTCGCCCAGGCGAATCCGCCCGGTGCGGAAAGAGGGGGAGATGCGCCGTGCCTGCCGGCAGACAGGGAGCCCGAGGGCGTTACTCCAAAGAGAGGCAACTTTCCTCCACTTAGCAAAGAGCACCGGGCCAAAGAAGGGAGAAAATCCCCGGCCCTATTGCGGAGTAAACTCGATCGAGATTTCGGGGGCCGTAACGATCTTGAGGCCCTTGATCCCCTTCAGGGCCTCCATGGTCTTCTGGTCGTCTCCCATGGCCCCCTCCATCTTCTCATTCAGGTCCTTCAGTTTCCCCTCGTCGGCAAGAAGCGGATCGAAGTCGATGTCCATCAGCGTGACCTTCGATCCCTCGACATAGGGACTGTTCGTCTTGACGATCTTGCCCTGCACCTCGACGGCCATGCCCATGTGCAGGCCCTTGAACATCTGCTTCATCAGTGCCGTCTGCTGGGCCGAAGCTTCAGGAGAAGAAGCCGGCGGCTGGACCGCGGCCGGTTCCTTCTCCTGGTGCTGGGGGCGGGCCATAACAACAGTTAGAACGGCGTTGCCGTCAGGCCTGCGGCTGAACCGGAACTTCAGTGCGTCCTCCGAAGAGGCGCCGGCGCCGGTCGTTCCCATCGCCGCAGCGGGTTTGGGGTTGACTGCCAGCTGGTTAATGTCCTTGAAGGCGTACGTAACACGCACGCCGGCCGCCGTCTTCGTGTCTATCTTTTCCGCCGACACGAACGTCACCCCCGGTCCGAGATCGGCGGCCTTACCCTTGAGTTCGTCCAGCTTGAACGGACCTTGCTCGGATGCCTTCGAAGGCTCTTTCTTCGGCTCCTCTTTCGATTCGGTCGCCGTCGCGCCCATCTGCTTAGCAATGCCCTCCGCCGATGCCTTCAGTTGCTCCGGGTTCATGGTGATCGTCTGCACCATCGTGCCGCTGCCGTCGCCCCTGACCTTGATTTCGGTCAGAAAGGTGATGCATCCGGTTAGCGATACCGCGGCTGCGACCATGAAAAGCACGGCAGTCTTTTTCATGAGGGACTGACACCCGGCCTGAATTTGCGCTTTCAGAAGAGATGCACGGTGCAGTCTTGTTTCTTGCACTCCGGATTCGGCGGTCAGATTGTTTTCCTCCATCATGCCCATTTAATATCCTTTCCCGTCTCTGCATGCGGCAGAGCGCTTGAATGATTCATGTCACTTTCCAGTTCATCGCGATGCTCCAAAAAGTGATTAATCATAATAGTTGTGACGGCTAAAAACAAGAGCTAATTGAGGCTCTCCGGCCCGAAGGCGTCCGATTCCGGATAACCAGAGGCATATCCCATTTATTTCATTGGCCGTGTCATACTTTGAAGATGTTAGCTCTCAGTAAGCTGCACCTACTTTGCTTGACATCAGCGCGAAATTCTGTTTATAATTCGTGCTCAGGAAAAAACTATGGGAACATATACTACATTCCATCCGCATAAGGCGAAAAAGAAGAGGACCCACGGCTTCCTTGAAAGGATGAGCACCCCTGGCGGGCGCGCCGTAATCAAGAGGAGAAGAAGCAAGGGACGGAAAAGACTGGCCGTTTAACCTGTAAGAAGGTGTACTGTCCTCTTGTAAAAAAAGGGGACTTTAAACGGGTATTCGAAACCGGCCGGAGATTTTCTTCCAAGTATCTTGTGGTATACGCCTTGCCGAGCGGGCTCGATTTCAGCAGGCTCGGACTCTCCGTAAGCAAAAAGACCGGCAGCGCAGTGATCAGGAACAAGATCAAACGCCGCCTGCGTGAATCGGTGAGAAGGCAGTTGGCGGAAAAGCCTATAAGGTATGACATCGTGATCGTCGCCAGGACCGCTGCCGCCGGGGCGCCGTTCGCAGACCTGGACCGGATGATAGCGAAAACATTTGCCGGACTCGTGAATGAAGATACTACTGATAGCAATCGTAAAGCTATATAAATTTCTTATCTCCCCGATACTGCTCGGAAGCTGCCGGTTCGTCCCTTCCTGCTCGGAATATTCTCTCGAGGCACTCGAGAAATACGGGGCGCTGAAAGGTGCCTGGCTATCGGTCCGGAGGGTCGCCAGATGTCATCCCTTCCATCCCGGCGGCTTCGATCCGGTGAAATAGCATGGAAAACAGGACCCTTATCGCGATCGCCCTTTCGATGTTCATACTCATCGCGTTCCAGTTTTTTGTCGCAAAGCAGCAGCCGCCCCAGCAGACGAAACCCCCTGTGACCGCACCTGCCGCGAAGAAGGAAGAGGCGGCAAAGCAGGCCGCTCCGGTTGGGGTCCCGGCCCAGGCCGCGCCCTTAGAGGAAAAAGAGATAAAAGTCGAAAACAGCGTCTTTTCCGCCGTCCTGACTACGAGGGGAGGGACAGTAAAATACTGGGAGCTAAAGAAATATAAGGACAAGCAAGGTAAGGATGTTGTTCTGCTTCCAAAGCCCGGCCCTTTGCCGGCGCTCGGGATCGGGGCAAACACGAACTTCGACCTTTCCCAGGTGAACTTCAGCGTTTCGGGAAAAGATCTCAACCTCGACGGCAATGCCAAGCCCGGTACGATCGTCTTCGAATATTCAAAGGACGGCATATCGGTCAGAAGGACCTACACGTTTTACCCGGACACCTACAAATTCGATCTCTCCGACCAGGTCTCGGGCCTTCCATCGTACTGGATAACCCTTGGATCGGACTTCGGCACCTACGAGAAAGAAGCCGGATACACACACCTGGGCCCGGCGCTCCTTAAAGGCTCTTCGCTCGAAGAGTTGACGCCCAAGAACCTCAAAGAGCCGAAGGCGTTCAAGGGCGACCTGAGATGGATCGCCCAGGAGGACAAATATTTCTGTTCGGCGATCGTGCCGACCGGCCCGATGGAAGAGGCAAAGTCATGGCTGTACGAAAGTTCTCCTGCTATCGCGTTCCAGGGGAAACCGGGAGAAAACAAGTTTTTTGTATACGCCGGCCCGAAAGAACATGACAGGCTGGCGAAGCTCGGCTTCGGCCTGGAATACATCATCGACTATGGCTTCTTCTCGATCATCGCCAGACCGCTTTTCTGGATACTGAAGCTCTTTCATGGTTTCCTCGGAAATTACGGCTGGTCTATCGTTTTTCTTACGATCGTGGTCAGGCTGCCTTTCATTCCGATCCTGAACAAGGGCCAGAAATCGATGAGGAAGCTCCAGCAACTCCAGCCGAAGATGGCAGAGATCAAGGAGAAGTATAAAAAAGACCCGCAGAAGATGCAGTCCGAGATGATGGAGCTCTACAAGAAATACAAGGTGAACCCGATGGGCGGGTGTCTGCCGATGCTCCTGCAGATCCCGGTGTTCTTCGCTTTGTATAAGGTGCTTTTGGTTTCAATCGAACTGCGCCAGGCGCCCTGGCTGCTCTGGATCACCGACCTCTCGGCCCCGGATACCCTTTTCGGCCATCTGGCCGGGTTTTCGCTCGGCGGTCCGCTCCCATATCTGATGGGGATAACCATGGTCATCCAGCAGAAGATGACGCCTACGAGCGCCGACCCGAAACAGGCGAAGTTGATGATGCTCATGCCGGTCATCTTTACCTTCATGTTCCTGAACTTCGCGTCAGGGCTTGTCCTTTATTGGCTCGTCAACAACCTCCTCAGCATCATACAGCAGTTCTTCGTGAACAGAAAACTCGCGAAGGAAAGCACCTGATCCGATCCCCGTATTCGCCTTATCCTTTATACT
>JAJYLU010000130.1 GCA_021787505.1 Nitrospirota bacterium
AGCCCTTATTTTCTGAGAGCATCACAAGAAGTCCGAGAAGATTACTCTCGTAGAACATGGGGACAGCAAAGACAGACCCCACATCCCCGGTTTTAAAGGGCATCACGGGGACCTTGTACGTAGTCACGTCGGACAGATAAATGTGCTGCCTGTTTTCTACCGCCATATCGGCAAGCGTGCCCTTGAGTGTAAAGAGGGTGCCTTCCGGAAGCGGCGTCCCGGTGTGATGTATGAGCGAAAACTCATCTCCCTCCGAGAGGAAAAAAAAGACGCGGCAGGGTGCGATCTTTTCTGCCCCCTCGCACAGGTTCTTAACGATCACCGCGGTATTCAGTGAGGAGACAAGGCTGGTACTCTCTTCCGTCAGCATCTTCAGACCAAATGTATCGCGCTTGATCCTCATATAGATCCTCTCGCGTTCGAGGACCCTCGCGATATGCTCGCCGAACATTTTTGCGGTATTTTTCTCCGTCTCGCTGAAGGCCTGGAATCTGGCACTGTCTACGGCGAGCACCCCTGCGGTCACGGTGCCCGCCGTCACGGGGACGGCGATGATCGAGGCGATCTTGCCACTCTTGATATAGCCGGGCTCGATCTTTTTTTCCGCCATGTCCCCCGATGCGACGATCTTACGGCCCCTGACGCAATCATAAATTACGCCTCTGTCCAAGATAATGATCCCCTCTCTATCCTCGGTGGTGCATCTGAGCGCAAAGCCGTCCCCTTGAGGAACGAGGAGGCTGACCGAATCGGCAAAGACCGCCTGTTTAACGGTGAGGAGCATCTCCCTGATTTCCTCATCCGTTTTTAACAGCGAGGCGAAGTAGTGCGACATTATCTCGTCGCTGCTCAGGGATTCCATCCCTTCCTCCAAGGCGATGCTCCGTGCATTGTCTTTGATCTCGTCGAGGGACGAAATCGCTTTTTCTCTTTGCCTGCGGAGCCGGTCCGCTATCGCGGAGGAGATCGCCGCCGTCAAGACGAGCGATGCAGCAAACGCGGCGTCATGGGCAAGGGTGCCGCCGGACAGAAGAGACCGCAGGGAGAGGAACGGGACGAGAAACGAGACCGGCACCACCGTTGTCATGCCGTAAAAAGCAGTCATCAATATCACGACGGGAAAATACAACAACCTCAGCCAGAAAACCTGCGAGACGAGGATCAGACCGCCGAGCATGACCATCAGGGAAAAAAGGAACTCGACTCTATACTCGCGCCTTCCCTTCGTAAAGTGAAGAACCGAATATACCCCGACTGTCAGGGTAATGAATGGAAACCACAGCACAGGCCGCGTGAGCGGGAATTCGAGCAGCAGGCCTAGCCAGGAGAGAACGAGAAGCAGGAGCGGGGAGCTCCTCTTTATCCAGTAGCCCTGCCCTTTTTTATCTCCTCTTCCCTGAAAAATTTCTTGTAGAGAACTTCCCATTCAGGGCTGCCTTCTATCAACTTCTTCGTAAAGGACTGGAGTTTTTTCCTGACAACCTGATCAATCTCCTCGCCGATCTTCAGTTCCGACAGAATCGTCCGCTTTATTTCGCGCCGTATCGCGCCCTCGTCCTCGACTGTTTCCACCAATTCCTGCTTGATAAGGTCTCTGAGGAGCACATGGCTGAGGTGGGAAATTTTGTCCTCCGAGAGCATCATAGGACCAGATTTCTCTCCTTCACGAGTTTATGTTTGGTGAGTTCAAACAACCTCCGGTAATCCATCCTTCCTCGTTCGATATCGGATGCATGTTTCTTCAGTAGCTCCCTCACTTCATCGTTCAGCCTGTCCTCCACCATGAGTTCTTCGGTAATAATCTCCTCCGTCTTCGCGATAAACTTCTCCATCGTAACCGTAATCCTCACCATCTCCTTCGCGACGAGGTTCTCCGCAACATGCTTTGCAAGCAGGACAACCCATGTCTTGGGAATCCTCATCCTATTTCTCTACAAAGGAGAGGAGCGCAATATTCCTTGCCCTCATGATCGCCTCGTTCAATTCCCTCTGATGCTTTGCGCAGGTGCCGGTCATCCTCCTGGAGAGCATCTTCCCCCGTTCGGTCAGATAACTCCTGAGAAGCCTGATGTCCTTATAATCGATGAATTCCGTCTTTTCAGAGCAGAACTTGCAAAACTTTCTCCTCTGGAACCTCTTCTGCTGATACGCCATTGTTTCTCCTTTCGCACTGTATATCCTATAATGGTATATTCGTAATAACGTTAAAAAGGCTCTAAATCCGTGGCCCCTTCGGGCGGCGCAAAATCTTCTCCTCCTCCGCCCTGGCCCCCGCTCTTTTTCGATGAAAGGAACTTGACCGTATTGGCGACCACCTCGAACTTGCTCTTCTGTTGTCCGTCTGCCTCCCAGCGCCTTTCCTGGAGCCTGCCCTCCACCAGCGCCTGGCTTCCTTTATTCAGGTACTGCCCGCAATTCTCGGCCTGCTTGCCGAAAACCACGATATCGATAAACGTCGTCTCTTTTTTCCATTCGTCACCCTGCTTGTACGAGTAGTTTATCGCAAGTCTGAAAGTCGCCACGGGAGTCCCCTGCGGGGTATATCTCAGTTCGGGGTCTTTGGTAAGATTTCCGATGAGAATTACCTTGTTGTACATTTAAGCCTCGCTCTTCGGCTGTTCCGCCTCGGCGGCCTGAAGACTTTCGAAATGCTTCACCTGCTTCGGTCCGAGCTTGATGACCATATATTTGATCACCGGGTCGAAGACCTTGTAAAACTCTTCGAGTTTTCTAACGGTCGCCGGCGGCGTTTTGTAGATCAGGAGCACATACATCCCCTTGTTCTGCTTCTTGATCTCGTAGGCGAGCTTTCTCCTCCCCCACATGTCCGTCTTGAGGATCTCTCCACCTGCATTGACAATCAGGTCCTTGATCTTCTGAAGCGATGCGGTGATTTCTTCGTCGGGGAGTGCGGCGTCAAGGATGACGATATTCTCGTAGATGTTCATTCAAACACCTCCTTATGGATTTTTCCCCGCCGCGGCAGGGATTAAAGCCCTTCCCAAAGGAAAGAGCAAGGGGCCTATTTTTATACCATAGACAGCGCGTTTCCGTCAATAAACCGCAGAACAGGTAAAAAACGGGAGTCCCCCTGCATGGTCCTTTTTGGCCTTTCCCGTATTGTTTGCTTTATAATGAATAATGCTTAAAAGGATAGGAGAGAGAATTCTTGCAGGAAAGCGCCTCACGGAACGCGATGCGCTGCGACTCTTCGAAACCGATGATATCTTTTCCCTTGGCATGCTCGCATCAGCCGTCGCCGAAAAAAAGAACGGAAAGAAAGCCTATTTCATAAGAAACCGGCATATAAATCCGACGAATATCTGCGTCAACCGATGCCGGTTTTGCGCCTTCAGCAGGTCCATGGGACAAGAGGGCGCGTTCGCCCTTACCACCGAAGAAATCATCAACAAACTTCGGCCTCAGATCCATGCTCCTCATCCAATTTCCGAAGTGCATATCGTCGGCGGGCTGCATCCCGACTGGCCTTTCGACTACTATCTCGATATGATCTCAGGGATAAGAAAGCAATTCCCCAAGTTGCATATAAAGGCCTTCACCGCAGTCGAGGTGGATTATATGTCGCGCATCAGCGGTCTCAGCCTTCGCGAAACGCTGGCAGCCCTGAAGAAAAGCGGGCTTGGCTCAATGCCCGGCGGAGGGGCCGAAATATTCGACCCCGCCGTGAGGAACCGTCTCTGCCCGGAGAAGATATCGGGCAGGAGGTGGCTGGAAGTGACGGCCTCGGCCCATAAAGCCGGCATCAGGACTAACGCCACTATGCTGTATGGTCATATCGAAAAATATGAGCACCGGGTGGATCATCTTTTTAGACTCAGGAAGCTTCAGGACCGGACCGGCGGATTTCAGGCCTTCATCCCGCTCGCCTATCATCCGAAGAACACCCGTATCAGGGGAAGATATACGTCGGGAATCGACGACCTCAAAACGATTGCGGTAAGCCGCCTGTTCCTCGACAATTTCGACCACATCAAGGCTTACTGGATAATGCTCGGCGAAAAGATCTCTCAGCTTGCCCTCAGGTTCGGGGCCGACGACATCGACGGCACGATCATCGAAGAAAAGATCACTCATTCGGCAGGAGGGCTGACAGCAGAGCAGCTTACGGCAGACCAGCTGATTCATATGATCAGGAAGGCCGGGAGAGTACCGGTCGAAAGAGATTCCTTTTACCGGCGGGTGCGCGCAAAATGAAACCTTCACGGCCGAAGAGCCGGATCACCAGGAAGCAGGCGCTCGCCATGATGAAGGATGCCGATCTGCTTGAACTCGGCAGCCGCGCCGATGAATTGAGAAAAGATCTCCATCCTGAAGGGACCGTGACCTTCGTCGTCGACAGAAACATCAATTACACGAACATCTGCATCAACCGATGCCGGTTCTGCGCCTTCTGGAGAGATGAGGACGCCCCTGACGCTTATCTGCTCGATAAAGGTACACTCTTTTCAAAGATCGAAGAAACCATTGCTTTGGGCGGCACCCAGATTCTGATCCAGGGCGGCCTGCACCCCTCACTGGACATCGCCTATTACGTCGATCTGTTGCAGTCCATCAAACAGAGGTTTGCCATAAACATCCATGGTTTTTCTCCACCGGAGATATGCTATATCGCGGATTCTGCGGACCTCACGCTCAGGGAGACATTGACTATTTTAAGAGAGGCGGGACTCGATTCGGTCCCCGGCGGAGGGGCTGAGATTCTTTCCGACCGGGTACGGGAAATTGTGAGCCCGAAGAAGATCCGCTCTTCCCGCTGGCTCGCGGTTATGGAACAGGCCCACCGGCTCGGGATGAGGACCACGGCAACGATGATGTTCGGCGGCATCGAGGAGCCTGCTGACATTATCGAACACCTCGATTCGATACGCGACCTTCAGGACAGGACAGGCGGGTTCACCGCCTTCATCCCCTGGTCGTTCCAGCCCGGAAATACAGAATTAAAGAGCCGGTCAGGGGTCAGGGGTCAGGAGTTGGACGCGAAACTCAAAACTCAAAGCTCAAAACTCAAAACCGTAGATTATCCAGCCACCGCTGTCGAGTATCTGAGGGTACTTGCCCTTTCGAGGATCTATCTGGATAACGTCGAAAATGTCCAGGCATCGTGGGTGACGCAGGGGCTTAAACTTGCCCAGGTCAGCCTGAGGTTCGGGGCAAATGATTTCGGCTCGACCATGATAGAGGAAAACGTTGTCGCCTCGGCCGGCTGCAGTTACCGCGTATCGAAAGAAGATATCGTCGCAGCCATAAAATCAGCCGGGTTCAGGCCTGCCCAGCGGGACACGTACTACCGCCTGTTGAAAAAATTCTAAAACTTCACCTCGTCCCGGTACGCAAACCCCTTGTTGTAGTCGAGGAAAAAACCGGCAATCGGCTCGATTCTCACGAAGATCATGTCAGGGTTTGGCGGAAAATCCGCGACCGCGGGGAATTTCCCGATGATCAGGTCTGATGCATTTTTGATTTCTTTCTGCTCTGTAAGTAGCTCCGCCCTTCCTTCGATCTGTACGCCCTGAATCTTCGTCCAGTCATCGTAATCCTCGTCAACGGCATACGAGACATGGCAGTTCTTAATGATGTTCTGCGCCTTTCTCGTTGTTCTCAGCGTGCCGAAATAGACCGTAGCGCCGTCGGAGGCGTATTCGACGGTATGGGCGAGCGGCCTTCCGTCGAGGGTGACCGTCGCAAGGGTCATCTTCCTGTGGGTCTTAAGATACTCCGAAATCTTCAGTTTGATCTCATCATCGTTCATGGCGCACTCCTTTAAGGCGACACCACCCACTCCTTAGTTGCATTATAGGAGCACTCCGGACCTTTTGCAATGAACGCGCTATGGTCCCGGCAGTCTGTGCTGCTGACAAGCCCCTGCCTCGTATGGTTAAATAACATACAATGAATTCCAGCATGCAGGAGGTCGTATGGCGGATACGGAAAATATATACGATGTAATCATAATTGGCGGAGGCCCCGGCGGCCTCGCGGCAGC
>JAJYLU010000131.1 GCA_021787505.1 Nitrospirota bacterium
ACGGATGTCCGGGACGACCGGTTTCTTCACGAGGGGCCTCAGCCGGCCTTCTTTCGCCCCGTCCCGTATAAAATTCTTCACGACCCGGTCTTCCAGCGAGTGGTAGGAGATGACGCAGAGCCTCCCTCCGCCCTTCATGACCCTCATCGATGCATCCAGACCGGCCCTCAGTTCCTCGATCTCCCGGTTCACCTCTATCCTGATGGCCTGGAAAGTCTTTGTCGCAGGGTGTATCCTGCCCCGCCTCCCGACGGCCCGAAAAATGATGTCGGCGAGTTCAGTGCAGGAGTCGATGGGTTTCCTGCTCCGGTAAGTGACGATCGCCCTCACGATTTTCGGTGCCTGGTACTCCTCGCCGTATTCCTTCAAGATTCTTATGAGTTCTTTTTCTTCGTATGCGTTGACAACGTCCCAGGCCGAAAACACCTGCCCGCCGTCCATTCTCATGTCGAGTCTTTCATCGGAACGGAAACTGAACCCCCGGGCAAGGTCCCTGAGCTGCATCATTGAGACGCCGAGGTCTAAGAGCACCCCGTCCACCTCTGCGACACTCAACGAACCGAGTATCGCGCCGATGTCGGAAAACTTTCCCTTCTTCAGTGTGACCCGGTCGTCGGCAAGCCGCGCAGCGGCCCTGGCCAACGCCTTTTCGTCCCTGTCTATTCCGATAAGTCTTCCATTCCGGCCGATCATCTTCACTATCTCCTCAGAATGTCCCCCAAGTCCTACCGTAGCGTCTATATAAATTCCCCCCTGCTCCGGGGCAAGCATCTCGACCACCTCCCTCAGCAGAACAGGGAGATGTTCCGAGGTCATTTAAAGGCCGTAGGCCGCGAGTTTTTCCGCCGTAGCCTTCTTGTCGATCCGGGACAGATCATTTACCGCATCCCACTCTTTTCTGTCCCAAAGGTCGACCTTGTCCAGCTGACCGACTATCACGATGTCGGAATTCAGGCCGGCGTCTTCTCTCTGCGCAGCAGAGACCAGGATCCTGCCTTGTTTGTCTATTTCCACTTCCTGGGCAGAGCCTATGACTATCCTCCTAAAAAGCTTCACATCCTCATCCATACTTGGGAGCGTCCGGACCTTCTCTTCGAGTTTTGCCCATTCCTCCTGCGGATAGATATGGAGGCATTTATCGAAAATATCGTTGACAACATAGAGTTTGGGGCTATAATTAGAGGAAATTATTTCTCGGAAAGGAGCCGGTATGATGACTCTCCCTTTTTGGTCCAGCGAGTAGTAATATTTTCCTGAGAATGCTGGCACGTCGCTCTCCTCCACTTTCTACCACTATCTACCACTCAATATAAGGGAGAATGTTTTGTATGTCAAGGGGAAAATTCATCCAAATCGTCTCGCCCTATATCTTGTGTTGCTTAGACAACGCCACCACGACATATTGCTGTATTCATCTCCTTTGATTTCCCAAGAAACAATGTCCGGCCGCGACAATAAAAGACAGAAAAGCTGACGGCACCTCTCTGACTGCGGCAGTGGGGACGGGAGGTGGCGTCAGCCACACCTTTCTTCCCAAATAAAGCTCGTGTAATATAGATATGTGAAAGAAGCTCTTTTGTTGATCGCATGCATTTTCTTCACTCCCATCCCATCTTATGCCCAGCCCGCAATCCACTTTGATCATCCGGAACACGACTTCTCTGTCATATCGCAGGAAGAGACCGTCGTACATACTTTTGAGTTTGCAAACAGGGGTGACAGGGAGCTGGTGATAGAGAAAATCACCCCTTCCTGAGGTTGCACAGCCGTGATGGCCAGTTCGGACCGTCTCAGGCCTGGGGAAAAAGGAAAGAT
The DNA here is from genome assembly GCA_021787505.1 of Nitrospirota bacterium. GTDB lineage: Bacteria > Nitrospirota > Thermodesulfovibrionia > Thermodesulfovibrionales > UBA6898 > Sulfobium. Next base: position 1,816 of record JAJYLU010000131.1, read on the forward strand.
CGATGTCTCGGTCGACATCAGGGGGAGGCTGGGGAAGATCACCAAGACAATCACTGTCTACACTAACGACCCGGTAAAGCCGGCCACCACCCTTTCCGTAAGAATGAACATAAAAGACCGGGCACATCTGGACCGTTACGCCGCCGGGGAGATATTCGGCGATAAATGCAGGGGCTGCCACGTCGATCAGGGGAAGGGAAAGGCTGGATGGGATTTATTCAAGGCCGACTGTTTTATGTGTCACAATGCGGGCACAAATACTTCGCTCACGGGAATGAGTAAAAAGCCGCGGGAATACCTGCGCAAGGCGATACGGGAAGGGGTCGACAATACCGTGATGCCGGGCTGGGAAGAAACAAACGGAGGTCCTCTTGATGAGGGCGATATCGAATCGCTCGTCGATTTGATATCGCGATAAGGGAACAGCCGGCTTTACGGCTTTTGGGAAAGAAAGACCGACATCTTTGCGTCGAGCACTAACGCCCCGTCGGGATAAAGGGCAACGGGATTCAGGTCTACCTCTTCAACCAAACCCGTGGCCATAAGCCGGGAGACAGTGATGATAATTCCGGCAAGCCCCTCCACGTCCATCCGGGGTCTTCCCCGGTACCCCTCCAGGAGCCTGTATCCCTTCACTTCCTTCAAAAGGCGCAGCGCCTCATCATGCGAAAGGGGTGCAAGTCCGAACGAGACATCCTTGAACAGCTCGACGAAAACCCCTCCGAGACCGAACATCATTACAGGGCCGAACTGCTCGTCCATGACCCCCCCCACGATGACTTCCACCCCTTGCGGGGCCATCTCCTCGACAAGCACCCCTTCAGCCCCATCGATGCGCATGAGTTCTTTTACGACCTCTCGCAGCGTCCTTTCGTCGGAGACCCCGGTGCGAACCCCGTGCACGTCGCTTTTTGAAGCGATCTTCCGCGAAGAGACCTTCGCCACAAGAGGATAACCCAGACGCGCCGCCGTTTCTGCGGCGCCTCCCTTCGCCAGGTAGATCCCCTCGGGCACGGGCAGTCCCATCTCTTTCAGGATGCCTTTGACCTCATGCTCAAGGAAAACCTTTCTTCCCTTGTTTTGCTCTATGAACTCAATCACCTCCGGCGGGACTTCCCGGACAGAAGCGACTGCATCGTCTTTAGGCACGGTATACCTCCTCACGCGAGTAGCCTGCGGAAATTATATCACGAAATTATCATGCACATCCTGCGAACGCCACGGGAAGATGCGTTCGATGTTGTTCAGCAAGGGACACGCCGCATCCCGCAGGTCCCGGAGACTTGTTTTGTGCGGAGGGGATGGAATATAGTAGAAAATGTCACCGAGACCCCACAAAATGCAGGAGGCGATACAGCTCTGCGAAGAGACGCCGAAGATGGCCTATTTCGACTGCTCCTCCGGTATAAGCGGCGACATGTGCCTCGGGGCCCTCGTCGATGCCGGCGTCCCTCTCAAGGAAATTTCGGGAATCTTGAGAAAGTTGCCTCTGCGGGGCTACAAACTTTCAGAAAAAAAAGTGCTCCGCGCCGGGATCGCGGCAACGAAGGTTGACGTGGTTTTGGCTGCAAACAGCGACAAGAGAAAAAACCTCTCTACATGGGAAGGCATCCGGAAGAGCATCCTCTCTTCAGCGTTGCCCGAGGACCTCAGGCAAAAAGGGCTCGCTGTCTTCAGGCTGCTTTTCGAGGCGGAAGCGAAGGTGCACGGTGAGACATTCCGGAAGGTCCACCTCCATGAACTGGGCGCGGTAGACTGCATGGTCGACATATTCGGCACCCTCATCGGTCTCGACCTTCTCGGCGTGAAGGACGTTTATGGCTCGCCGGTGAACCTCGGGGGAGGCTTCATCAGGACCGAGCATGGGGTCCTGCCGGTTCCCGCGCCGGCAGCCGCCGAGATACTGAAGGGCGTTCCGGTCTATCCGTCAGGCATCCCCTTCGAACTTGCTACTCCTACGGGCGCAGCCCTGCTGAAATATCTTGCACGGGGATTCGTCGACACTCCGGCGTTTTCCTCTGAACGGATAGGTACCGGCGCGGGCGACAAAGACCCCGCGGACAGCCCGAATATTCTCCGCATCTTCATAGGACATACGTCTGAAATTAGATCGGCAGAAACGGTTACGGTGATAGAAACAAATATCGATGACATGAGCCCGCAGGCCTATGAATATGTAGCGGAAAGGCTTTTTAGGGCGGGCGCCCTCGATGTCACACTTACCCAGACGATCATGAAGAAGATGAGGCCCGCAACTACTCTCGGCGTGTTATGCAGGAAGACGGCCAGGGACGAGCTTGTCCGTCTCATCCTAAGGGAGACAACGAGCATCGGCGTACGCTATTTCGAGGCCTCAAGGGTAACGATGGACAGGAAGGAAAAAGAAGTGGCTACGCGGTACGGTAAGGTGCGCATAAAGACCTCTTCGGCCGGCGATATCCGGAAGATTACGCCGGAGTATGAAGACTGCCGTTTGATCGCAACAGTAAAAGGGGTCAGCCTGCTCGAAGTTATCGAGGAGGCGAAGAGCGCCGCGCGCTGTGAAGCAGAAAAAAAGACCGGTCCGTGCAGGGCCGATCGGCAGCTTCACAGTGCAAAAAGTCAAGGAAGGAAATATGGAAAACGACCTGTTCAGGAAGGCTGATTTTCTGCATCATATTTTCGACACGGTCCCTTCTTTTTTATTCGTCGTCGACAGCGATGTCCGCATCTTCCATCTGAACGCCGCATCTCTGAAGCTGCTCGGGACGGAAAGACAGGCGGTACTTATGAAGAGGGGCGGAGAGGTATTGCACTGCATCCATTCGCGGGAAGTTGCCGAGGGCTGCGGCAGGTCGGACCACTGCAGAGACTGCGACGTGAGAAACAGCGTCACAAGGGTTTTCCGCGGGGAAGAGATCAAAAGGGAGATGACGAAGATGACGCTGCTTGCCGAAGGGAGGAGCACCGAGGTCTACCTGTCCGTTACCGCGAGTCTGATGGAGTATGAAGGACGGAAGCTCGCACTTCTGATCATGGAGGACGTCACCGAACTCAAGAAGGCCGAGGCCTCGCTCAGCCGGCGGGCAGAACAACTCGAGGCGCTCAACAGGGAACTCGAAGCCTTCAGTTATTCGGTGGCCCACGACCTGCGCGCTCCCCTCCGGGCAATAAACGGTTTCAGCAACGCGCTGATCGAGGATTGTTCGAACGGGATCGATGCAACGGCCAGAGATTACCTCACACGCATTGTCAAGGCGGGCGGGCGCATGTCAGAGCTTATCGACGATATTCTGAAACTTTCTCGTCTCAACAGCGGCGGGATGCGTCCGGAAAAAGTCGACCTGAGCACACTCGTCCGGGAAGTAGCCTCGGAACTCGGCAAGTCGCTCCCGGACCGTGAAGTCAGTTTCCATATCGACGAGGGCATAAAAGGCATGGCGGACGCGCGTCTCATGCGGGTGGCCCTGGAGAACCTGCTCGGAAACGCATGGAAGTTCACGGCAAAGACATATCCCGCGCGCGTAGAATTCGGGACACTGAAAGAAGGCGGGAAGACCGTATATTTCGTCCGTGACAACGGCGCCGGCTTCGATATGAAGTATGCCGGCAAGCTGTTCAATCCCTTCCAGCGCCTCCACTCATCCGAAGAATTTCCGGGTTCAGGCATCGGTCTGGCAACAGCGCGCCGCATTATCCATCTCCATCGCGGAAAGATATGGGCGGAAGGCGCCCCGCGCATGGGCGCTACGATCTTCTTCACCCTTAACGAAACCGCTTAGAATTCCGGCGTCGGGCGGGAGAGATCGCTCGTTGAAAGCGTTATGAAACGAGAAGCGGCTTGCCGTAGCGGCAGATTCAGGCGGCCCTGAACTTTTTAAGTCGCAGGGCGTTCGTCACCACGGTCACGGAAGAAAAGCCCATCGCCCCGGCCGCAAGCATCGGGTTAAGAAGGATCCCGAAGAATGGAAAGAGCACCCCGGCGGCAACAGGGATCAATATCACGTTATAGGCGAAGGCCCAGAAAAGGTTCTGCTTGATGTTCCTCAATGTCGCCTTCGAAAGTGCGATCGCGGTCACCACACCCTTCAGCCTGCCCCCTATCAGCGTGATGTCCGCGGCCTCCATCGCAACGTCGGTCCCTGTGCCGATCGCGATCCCCACATCGGCCTGTGCGAGCGCGGGGGCGTCGTTTATCCCGTCGCCGAT
>JAJYLU010000132.1 GCA_021787505.1 Nitrospirota bacterium
TGCAAGCTGCTGGGTGAGCGTGCTGCCGCCTTCCTTGAGGCTGGCGTGGAGAACGTCCGTGACGACCGCCCTTGCGATCGCGATATAGTCTATCCCCTTGTGCTTCCAGAACCTCGAGTCCTCGACCGCGACGATCGCGTTAATCATGTTCTTAGGCATGCTGTCGATAGGGACGAATATCCCCTTCTCCACCCTAAGCTCACCGATCAGCACGTCGTCATCGGAATAGATCCTGGTGCCGACGGTCGGTTTATACTGCTTCAGCTCATTAATCGACGGTATCCCCTTTGCGATAGCCACATAGCTCCCGGCGATGCTTCCGATGACAAGGGAGGCGAGTAAGAATATGAGGACAAACTTCACTTTCATGCCAACTTTAATTATAAACCTGCCCTTGAAAGACTGTCAAAAGACACAGGGTCAGCCCAGCATATGCAGGAGGAGATTGACCCCCCCGCCGACCAGGAGCGCGAAGATCGTGATAAGGAAGAACATGAACAGGGCTGTTTTCGCCCCCCGCTCCTTGACGATCATGAAGAAGCTCGCCAGACATGGGACGAAGAGCGTCAGCGTGATGATGCTCACTATGATCTGGTCGGGCGTGAGGAGCCCCTGTTTAGAGAGTTGGAAGAGGCCTGCGGCGCCGTAATCTCTTCTGAGGAAGCCAAGTATGAAAACGCTCGCGGTCTCCTGGGGGAGTCCGAGAAATCCGACGACGACCGGCGACGCGGCCCGCTCGACCCATCCCAGGACCTTCAGTTTATCGAGCAGAAAAAGGACGAAGGTTCCGAGAATGAAGAGCGGCACCGCTTCCTTAAGGTACCATTCGATCCTGCCGAGGGTCTTCATGAGTATGTTCCCGAGCCTTGGCAGCCTGATCGGCGGCAGTTCGAGGAAAAAGTCGGCCTTTTCACCGGGCACGACTTTGGCGGCGATATACCCGGTAAGGACCAGGACCAGAAAGAGGGTTCCGATCCACCAGAGCGTGACTTTGATCGGATAGGGTCCGAGCATACCCAGGATGACGCCGAGCTGCGCCGAGCAGGGGATTGCAAGGGCTATCAGAAACGTCGCAATTATCCGTTCCCGCTTTGTCTCGAGTATCCTTGTCGTCATTGCGGCCATCGTGCCGCACCCAAGCCCGAGCACCATAGGGAGGACCGCCTTGCCGTTTAGTCCTACCTTCGAAAAAGCGCTGTTGGTAAGGACCGCGATCCTCGGGAGGTACCCGCTGTCTTCCAGGAAGCCGAAGGCGATGAAGAATGTGGCCGTGATCGGGAGGATGATTGCTACGGCGTAAGTGACCGCCATCGTGAACATCCCATACTGTCCGACAAAGAAGTCCTGCAAAAAAGGAAAGGGGATGAGGTATCTGACGACTTTCTCTATCCCCGGGCTGAGGTATCTTCCGAATATCACCTGTTCGAAAAAGTTTACCAGCGTTCCCGCGCCGAACTTCCCCACGAACTCGTAAAAACAAAAGAGGACAAAGACGAGCCCGAAAATGCCCCAGAAAGGGTGCATCGTCCACTTTCCCAGCCACTGTGCGATCTGCCCGGCCTCTTTATCCGTCTGTTTCACAACGGTCCCGACAATTGCCTCCGACATCTCTATCCGCTTCCTCGCGATGATATTTGCGAGCGGTTCTTTCTGCTTCGCCTGTGCCTCGTCCCTGAGATCTTCGATCTCCTTGATCTTCCCGGCATCGAGGTTGGCGACGACCCAGCCGGTCATGCTGTCATCGCCGGAAAGGAGCATCAACGCCAGGGAGCGTTTCGAGATGTTCGCATCCGGCAGCAGGTCGGAGATGCGGGACGCGTATGCCTCCAAAAGCTCGCCATAATCAGTTTCGACCTTCGGTCTTCTCGGCGATAGCAGGGCCTCTTTGAGGTCGGAAATCCCTTTTCTCTGGGGCGCGACCGTGCCGACCACCCCGATACCGAGGATTTCTTCGAGCTTACCGTAGTCTATGTCAATTCCGCGGGCGGCCGCTTCGTCCTCCATGTTTAGCGTGAGGAGGCAGGGAAGGCCCATCTCCGCCAGCTGCAGCAGCAGCATGAGGGCACGCTTCAGGTTTTTCGAGTCGGCGACGAGCACCACGTTCTCGGGTCTTTCGGCCAGCAGAATGTCCCGGGTGACGCGCTCGTCTTCGCTCATGGGGATGAAACTGTTTACCCCGGGGGAGTCGACGAGAAGGAACTTCTTGCCGTCGAGAATGAGGTTGCCGTGGGAAACTTCGACGGTCGTGCCGGGGTAATTTGACACCGTTACGTACTTGCCGGTCAGCAGGCCGAAGATGACGCTCTTGCCTACATTGGGGTTGCCGACAAGTACTATCCTCCCATATTTCTGTTTTCTTTTTTCTTCTTTTAAGACTGTTTTGTCCTGCATTTTTTGCAGTGGCCCCTTATCTCGAGTGTATGAGTGGATCCGGCAAAGCTGTTCTCCGCGCAGATCTCGTCCTGAAGGTTTTCAAGTTTTTCGGAGTAGAATTCTATGATCTCCCCGCAGGCGTCGCATATCATGTGGTCGTGGTGGGAGTGGCCGTAGGTATGTTCATAGATATTGCCCTTCTCCGTCCTGGTGACTTTTTTGACCAGCCCGCACTCCACGAGAAGGCTTAGCGTCCTGTAGACGGAGGCGCGAGAGGCTTTCGAACCTGCATTTTTTATCCGTAAATAGAGATATTCGGGCTCGAAATGACCGTGAAATGAGAAAACCTCGCTCAGGACCGCTATCCGCTCTTTGGTGGGTTTGAGGCCCTTTTCTCCGAGAAAATTCCGGAAGATCTTATTTTCCATCAGACTACTCTAACTGAAACTGAGATTGAATTGCAATTTAACTGTTTAGAAACTGTTTACAAAGTGGATAACATTTTTGCCGCCGGAGGCCGTCGCCGTGCGGTCCCCGGGGGCGGAAAAAGGCGCCGACGATACCTCTCAAAGGCCGCCCTAGCGCTCAGTTGACCGTGAATTAGCCGGCCGATCCATGATTTTACATTTTTTTGGTTTTATGCTATGGTTAGGAATTGCGGCCCGGCCAGGCCACCGCTCTGTGGCGGATTCCGTATCGAATACTTTTCCTTCGGAGGCTTACGACGAATGGTCAATAAAATAGTGCTTGCATATTCCGGGGGTCTCGACACCTCGGTCGCGATAAAATGGCTCAAGGAGAAATATCGCGCTGAGGTGATCGCCTTTTGTGCCGATCTCGGACAGGGTGAAGACCTTAAGAAGGTAAAGCAGAAGGCATTGATGACCGGTGCCTCGAAGGTATACGTCGAGGACCTGAGGGAGGAGTTCGTCAAAGACTATATCTTCCCTATGCTCCGGGGCAACGCGGTATATGAGGGGTTTTATCTCCTCGGCACGTCCATCGCCAGGCCGCTCATCGCAAAGAGGCAGGTCGAAATAGCGGCAAAGGAAGGCGCCGCGGCGGTCGCCCACGGAGCGACCGGAAAGGGGAACGACCAGATCAGATTCGAACTGACGAGCTATGCGCTCAAACCGGAAATAAAGGTGATTGCTCCATGGCGCGAATGGTCGTTCGACTCGAGGAAGTCTCTTATCGATTATGCCGCCGCGCACGGCATACCGGTGACCGCCACAAAGGCCAAACCCTTCAGCACGGACAGGAACATATTCCATATCAGTTACGAAGGCGGGATACTGGAGGACCCCTGGAAAGAGCCCCCGCCGGACATGTACACCATGACTGTCCCGCTCGAGAAGACCCCTGCAAGGCCGGTGTACATCGAGGTGACATTTGAAAAAGGGGACCCTGTCGCGGTCAACGGAAAGAGGATGTCGCCCGCAAGACTTCTCGGGAAACTGAACGAGGCCGGCGGCAGACACGGCATAGGTCGGGTGGACATCGTCGAAAACAGGTTTGTCGGCATAAAGTCGAGGGGGGTGTATGAAACGCCCGGCGGTACGATTCTGCATATCGCCAGAAGGGCGGTCGAGTCGATCACTCTCGACAGGGAGGTGAAGCACCTTGTAGAGGCCTTGATGCCGAAGTACGCGGAACTGATCTACAACGGGTTCTGGTTTTCTCCGGAACGCATTGCCCTCCAGAGGATGATCGACGAGGTGCAGAAGGCGGTCAGCGGCACCGCGCGAATGAAGCTCTTCAAGGGCAACTGCCTGACCGTCGGCAGGAGGTCGCCGGACTCTCTTTACGATGCCAGACTCGCCACGTTCGAGGAAGAGGACGTGTATAATCAGAAAGACGCAGAGGGGTTCATAAAGCTGCATGCCCTCAGGCTTAAGGCGAACAAGTCACTCAGGAAGAGGCATGTCTGACATACGTTATTGGGTCGGCCTTTCCCTTGTCCCCGAAGTAGGCCCGGTTATATCGAGGAAACTGCTGTCGGAGATGGGAAGCCCCGAAAATATCTTCAGGGCCGGGCTGAAAGATCTTCAGGCGGTGAAGGGCCTCAGCAGGGAAAAGGCCGGGAACATAAGGAATTTCTCGCTCTGGGACAGCGTCGAAAAGATAGTGAAGATGACCGAAAAAAGCGGCACCAAGGTCGTCCGCTATCAGGATCCGTCTTATCCTGAAGTTCTGAAGGAGGTGGATGGCGCGCCGATCGTGCTGTATATGAAGGGCGATTATATTCCGGAGGACAGGTACGGGATCGGCGTCGTCGGCTCCCGGAAACATACGGGCTACGGCGAAGCGGTCACACAGCGGATTTCCCGGGAGCTTGCCTCTTCGGGCTTTACGATCATCAGCGGCATGGCGAGGGGGATCGATACGCTCTCGCATAAAAGTGCGCTGCATGCCGGCGGCAGAACGATTGCGGTCCTCGGCTCGGGGCTCGACGTCTTCTATCCCCCGGAAAACAGGGGCCTCATGGAGAAGATTGCGGCTTCCGGGTGTGTGCTGAGCGAATTCCCACCGGGCACCATGCCCCTGAAGGAACACTTCCCACGGAGGAACAGGCTGATCAGCGGGCTTTCCCTCGGCGTGCTGGTCGTCGAGGCGACAGCAGACAGCGGGTCGCTCATCACCGCGAATTACGCGCTCGAGCAAAACAAAGAAGTCTTTGCGGTCCCCGGCAATATCACGTCGCAAAATTCGGAAGGTACGAATGCACTGATAAAGCAGGGTGCCAGGATGGTGCTGGGCGCATCGGATATTGTCGAGGAACTCGCCCCTGTGCTGAAGGGCTTTATAAAGAGAAGGGACGGACAGGTGACGGTGGAACTTTCGGAGGAGGAGCGCGCGGTCTGCCGCTTCCTGACAAGGGAGCCTAAGCATATAGACCTGCTCTCGAGGGAGAGCGGGCTGCCGGTCCATAAAATTCTTGACCTTCTGCTCGCACTGGAACTCAAGGACGTTGTCCGGCAGTCCGGCGGCAAGAGATTTTTTCTTTCATGAGGTGAATGTTGTCCAAAAAACTGATAAAAATGCTGAAGATGATTACTAAGGATCTGAAAGATGCGGAGTTCTATTCCGAAGAGATCCTTGATAATATCAATTATGACGAGCCTGACCTTGTCGATATCAGTGAGGAACTCGCGGTGCTGGAGTCCTCCGAAAGTCTCGACGAGGACGAGCTCGACATCCTGAAGTCGCTTCTGGTCTATATATTGTTGAAGAAAAGTTCGTTCGAAAAAGAAGAGATCTATTCTCTGGTATTCGGCGGAGGAAAGAGGGTAGTATGGAATTGATAACACGCTGCAGTCAGGAGGTCGGTAATGAAGTCTCTCGTCATAGTTGAATCTCCTGCGAAGGCAAAAACGATCAGCAAGATTCTCGGGAAATCATACGAGGTCAAGGCATCGGTCGGCCATATAAAAGACCTGCCCGTCAAGGAGATGGGCATCGATATCGAAAATAATTTTACCCCCAACTATATCGTTATACCGGGCAAGGAAAAGGTGATCAGGGAACTGAAGAAGGCGTCGAAAGAGGCGGACGTCATTTACATCGCGCCCGACCCGGACAGGGAGGGTGAGGCGATCGCCTGGCAAGATCGGA
>JAJYLU010000133.1 GCA_021787505.1 Nitrospirota bacterium
GCGGTACACGTTCATCAGACTCGACTGACATGGCTGCTTCAAGAGCCTCCCAGGCCTTTCTATTTCTCCTCACCCTAATTGAGATTTTGCACGGTTTTGTTTATCCTATGGCTGGTTGTTTTGAGGTAAAAGAAAGGAGGGACTGGCGATGAACGGTCAGCCGGATATTGTCACTGACGGTCCTAAGTTTCATGATTGTACTGATAGCTGATAGGCTCTTCTTTTTTGCCTTGAAAAAACTGCAGATAATCTGTTATGCATAGCTGTGGGAGAAAAACCTACCGAGATAAGCGGCGAAGTCCTGAAGGGCATGGAAAAGAAGGTCGAGGACCTGAAGACGCTGATGGACCTTTCATCGGTAATCTCCTCGACACTCGATTTCAGCGAGCTGATCCCTATTGTGATGGAGAAGGCGAAGGCGGTCATGGAGGCCGGGGCCTGCTCCATACTCCTCTATAACAAAGACGCGAACAGACTCGAGTTCGAGGTCGCCCTCTGCGAGGAAGGTCCAACTTCAGAGCTGCTGAAAAAACATGTGACCCTTGAAATGGGGCAGGGCATCGCCGGATGGGTGGCCCAAAACCTTAAGCCCCTTGTTATCCCCGATGTCGGCTCAGACAAGAGGTTTTACAGAGACGCGGACAAACTGACCGGCTTCACGACAAAAAGCATAATCGCCGTCCCGCTTATCGGCAGGGGAGGCCTGATCGGGGTCGCAGAGGTGATCAACCCCAAGAAAGATTACGACATGGAGATCTTTCAACTCCTTTGCAGGCAGTTCGCAATCGCCATTGAGAACTCTCTTTATCACAAGGAATCCCTCGAGAGAGAGCGCATGAAGCAGGAACTCGATATCGCCTCCGCAATCCAAAAGAGCTTTCTGCCCGCATCGCCCGTTTTCAGAAAAGGCAATCTCATTGTCTCGGCGAAGAACATTTCTGCGGCGAAGGTTGGGGGAGATATCTATGATTTTGTGGAACCGGCGGAGGGAAGGGTCGGTGTCCTCATCGGTGATGTCTCAGGCAAGGGTGTTTCTGCCGCCATTTATATGGCAAAGGTGAGCAGCGAGTTCAGATACATCGCCCGCCTGGCGGATTCGCCGTCGACGGCACTGGACCGGTTGAACATATCGCTGGCCGGGGCCCCGCGCGGCATGTTCCTGACCGGTATTTATATGATCGTCGACACTTCCACGGGGGATTGCCATGTTTCCGTTGCCGGCCATCCCCCTTTTTTGTGGCTGTCCGACGGCGCCGTAAGGGTCATGTCCGTTCCGGCCGGCCCTCCTGTGGGGATTATTCCGTCGGAATATCCGTCTGCCTCATTCAGGCTCAACAAGGGTGACAGGCTTCTTCTGCTTACGGACGGCCTCTTCGACGCAAAGAACAGGGGCGGGCAGAGACTCGGGTTCGATGCGGTCGTGAAGTTTGTGACGGGACATCTCCATGACGAACAGCTCATCGAGAGGCTCGTGGATTTCGCCGACGATTTTTCAGGCGGAGGCGACAGGGCGGACGATCTGACGATAGTGGAACTTAAATGGGGGGCCTGAGATCAAGAGCGCGGTGGTAGTCAAGATACCTTCTCATCCGAAATACCTCTGCATTGTCAGAGAGGTGACGGCGAAGGTCGGACATATACATGGAATCGGTGAAGATTTGGTGGAGCAGCTAAAACTTGCGGTTGATGAAGCGTGCGCAAATGTAATAAAGTATGCATACGGGGGGGACGCGCGCAAGCGGATTGTTATCCGGTACAAGGTCGACCGTGGGTGGTTCGAAGTCGTCATTGAAGACAGCGGCGTCAAGGCGGACCCTGAGGCGATAATGGGCAGGAGACTCGAGGAGGTCAGGCCCGGAGGTCTCGGCGTCCATTTTATCAAGAGGTGCTTCGACATTTTCGAATTTGACGGGAAGAAGAAAAACGGCAACCGCCTCAGACTCGTCAGATACCTGAAGGAGAAAGATGAAGATCGATATAACGGAGCATAACGGGGCAAAGGTTTTTTCCTTGTCCGGCGACATCGACCTGTATTCGTCTCCGGCGTTAAGGAAGGAATTGATCTTCTTCATAGGGAAAAAAGTCCCCCTGCTGCTCGTCGATTTCAGAGACGTCTCATATATCGACAGCTCCGGGATCGCGACGCTCGTCGAGGGGCTCAGGGGTATGATGTCGCACGGCGGAAAATTAAAGCTTTTCGGGATCCCGGAGAGGATCGTCGAGATATTCGCCTTCTCGAAGCTGGACAAGGTATTCGATATCTGCGGTAGCCTTGACGATGCCGTCAAAGACTGAGGCATTCTTCGGGTCTGTCGGCCGGCGGGTCATCCTCTTCGGGAGGGACGTACATTATGCGTCGAAGATAATAAACGACGCCTTCTATTGGACCTTCGTATCACCGGTGAAAGGGAAGCCGGTCCGGGTCAGAGCGACCATATCCGAGATCGTGAAGGCCGGATATAACGCTGTCCCGATCGTTGCGGTCATATCGCTTTTTGTAGGGATAATCCTGGCCCTGCAGGCGGCGTATCAGCTCAAGAGGGTCGGCGCGCTGATATACGTGGCCAACCTGGTCGGGGTCTCGATCACAAGGGAGTTGGGGCCCATACTGACCGCGATAATCGTCGCCGGAAGAAGCGGCTCGGCCTTCGCCGCTGAGATAGGTTCGATGAAATCGGCCGAAGAGGTTGATGCCCTTGTCACGATGGGCATCAACCCGGTGAGGTTCCTTGTTACACCGAAACTTCTTGCGCTCATGTTCATGCTGCCGGCACTGACTGTTTTTGCCGACATGATAGGGATATTCGGGGGGTTTCTCCTTTCGACGACGGTAATCGGCATCCACCCCTACAATTATTTCCAGCAGTCGGTCAATGCCCTTTTGGTGAAGGACGTTATGACCGGGTTAGTGAAGGCGTGGGCCTTCGGCATCGTAATTACGATAGTCGGCGCGTATCAGGGCTTCAAGGTCGAGGGGGGTGCAGAGGAGGTGGGCAGGAGGACCACGGCTTCGGTGGTCGCATCCATTTTCCTTGTAATCGTTTTTGATCTTTTCTTTACGACCTTGTTCTATTACTTTACATAGTCCATAAGGAGATTGATTTCGCACAAAATGACAAGAAAGAATGACCCCAGAGACGCGGAGATCACAGAGAGTTTTTTAGGAGCATGCAAACATCGGTTAATAAAATCCCTCCTAACCTCCCTTTGTCATGGGGAGGTATTGGAGGTATTCGCCCTCTTAGGAGTAACGCCCCCAGGCTCCCTGCCTGCCGGCAGGCACTGCTCCTTTCCCCCTCTTAAGATAAGAGGGGGTAAAAGGGGAGTTATGATCCAGGGGCTAGGGGAGATTTTCCGGTGATGTCCGCGGCTATGGAAAATGCGATAGAAGTCACAGGTCTCCGGACCCATTACGGTCAGAGGGAAATACTGAAGGGCATAAGCATCTCCATACCGCGCGGTAAGACGTCCGTTATACTCGGAGGGAGCGGCTGCGGAAAAAGTACGCTCCTGAAACACCTCATCGGTCTCTTAAGGCCGACAGAGGGGAAGATCGCCATCAACGGCAGAGACATCGCGGCGATGGATGAGGAGGAACTGAACGGGGTCCGCCGGAAGATGGGAGTGCTCTTCCAGGGCGCAGCGCTGCTGAATTCTCTGACCGTTGCCGAAAACGTCGCCCTCCCGATACGTGAACATGCCAGACTCAATGAGTCTACGGTCATGATAATGGTCCGGATGAAGCTCGATCTCGTTGGGCTATCGGGCTTCGAGAATTTTTATCCCTCCCAGCTCTCCGGAGGGATGAAGAAAAGGGCGGGACTCGCCCGCGCTATAGCGCTGGACCCCGAATTACTGTTTTTTGATGAGCCCTCAGCCGGTCTCGATCCGGTTACGGCCGCTGGTCTCGACGACCTTATACTGAAGCTCAGAAACGTTTTCGGGATGACTATAGTCGTTGTGACGCATGAACTGCCCAGTGTATTCACGATTGCAGATTATGTTATCATGCTCGATGCCGGAGAAGTCATCTTTTCCGGTATACTGGATGACCTGAGAAACTCTCAAAATGAGAGGGTCAGGATGTTCCTGGAAAGAAGACCCGAAACCAGGACCTACTCGCCTGACGATTATTTCAGATTTATCGTAGGCGACTGACGACTGGAGGTGGCCAAGGAGTGAAGGAAGAAATCAAGGCAGGGATAATCGTCGTCTCTTCTTTTCTTGCCCTCAGCGCCCTGGTGGTCCTTATCGGCGGGAGCCATTTTTTCGAGAAGCTCGACAGATACACCGTAAAGATAACGAATGCCACGGGGCTTGAAGTCGGCAGCCAGGTGAAGCTGGGAGGGGTGAGGGTCGGCAGTGTTACGGCTATCAAGGAGCCGGCCGGACCCGGCAAGCGGGTCACGATAGAGATCGGCATTAAGCAGGGGACGCCCGTGTACAATGGGACGAGGGCGATGATCACCCAGAACGGTTTTGTCGGCGATATTTTCATGCTCCTTGCAGTCGACAAGACGACCGACGGAAGGATAACACCGGGCGGCGAGATCCCGGCGGAGGAGTCGCCGGACTTTGCGCAGATCATGGCAAGACTTGACGGTCTTTCTCAGACCGTGGAAGGACTCGTAAAAGACGTCGACAAACTTTTCAGTCCGAAGAATTTGGGCGAGATAGAAAGGCTCATCGGCAACACCAATAAGGCGGTCGTAAACGGTTCCGCAAATATCGGGAAGGTCGCCTCCTCCCTGAAGGCCACGACCGACAAACTTGAAGTTGTCCTGGGTGAGGTCGAAGACCTGGTTAAGACGAACAAGCCCGAGGTCGCCGCTCTGATAAAGAAGGCCAGGGAAGACCTCGACAGAGCGGGCGACATGATCAGGTCGCTCGATGCCGCGGCGAAATCGGCCCAAAAAACGACTGGGTCCGTAGACAGGGCGATTGAGCAGCAGGCAGCAGGTCTCGGCAACCTGGTGGATACCCTCACGAGGACTGCCGAGGACCTGCAGGACCTCCTGCAGGAGGTAAAACAAAAGCCATGGAGCGTCATATATAAGGAGGGGAAAGTTGAGGGAGAGTAACAGGAGAGCATATCGGAAGGTGATTCTTGGGTTTGTCCTGGCCTCTGTCTTTGCGGGATGCTCGGTTCCACAGACGAAGATTTACAGCCTCGCTTTGACTAACGGTGGTCCGGCTGCAAAGATAGAGACGGACGCTTCACTTGATCTCGTTGTGCGGTCGCCACGCTATCTCTCCCAGCCCTATATCGCCCTCAGGACGTCACCTTATCAGCTCGAGATCGCGAGGTATTCGAAGTGGGACGCCACTCCCGCAGAGATGATAAGGGATTCTTTCCGGAGCGCTTTATCGGCAACAGGTTTGTTTAGGGAGGTTAAGGCTTCGAACTTTGTTCCTCCCGCCTACTATTCCCTCGAAATCTATCTTCAAAAGTTCGAAAGACTCGACAACGGCGGTGATTCGTTCGCAGATCTGGCCTTCGATCTGGACCTCTCCTCTCCTGAGGGCAAGTCTCTTTACCGGGGTTCTTTCAAGAAGAAAATAAGGCTCGCCGGCCGGGACTTCCGGGCGTTGGCGGAGGCCATGAGCGGCGCGTTGGCAGAGGGGATAGACGAGGCGAAGGCGAAAATCGCCAGGGCTTTTAAAAATCCGCTATGACTTGCGGTCTTTTGAAATGCTCTCTACTTTTCACTCACCCTGTTTTTTCTGACGCTGGGAAAATAGCGAAGAGATCAATGAATCGATCTCGTTGTCTTCCGTTTCGTGGGCACTCTTCCGAGTGGCAGAGGGAGAGCTTTTTGGACGGGGAACAGGTCCGCTCCCCTTATGGGCGGCGGGTGGGCTTTTCGGATGGGCAACAGGCCCACTCCCCCGATGGGCGGCGGCCTGCTCGATCTTTGCAGCGGGAGGCGCCGGCACAGCCTTCTGGTATTCTTTATAAAGTATCTGTTCCTCGGAGG
>JAJYLU010000134.1 GCA_021787505.1 Nitrospirota bacterium
GAGCTTCCCGAAAGAAGGGAACTGGTGCGCCTCATCATGACCACCCTCGGCAGGGGCAGCGACGCTCAGAGGGTGCGAGACGAAGTGCTGAATATCATGCACCGTCACCACATAAAGGAGGTTTCGGGCCACTTCATGGAAGAGTGGCATCAGAAACTTCACAATAATGCAACACCTGACGACATCGTCATCTGCGAGGCATACCTAGAATTCCTGAGGAGCAACGGCAACCTTGAAAGGTTCTATAAAACACTCAATGACGGCGGCGTCACGAAGGAAAGGCTTGAAAGCTACGAACGCCCGATACGTTCTCATCCGGATTTCATTCCGTACCTAAAGGACGCCCTCATACAGGACTTCGAACATTTCCTCGGCATCCTGAAGGCTGTCCATGCCGGCACAGACCTCGGAAGCGCCATACATGCGGCACGCTACATCTTCGACGGCGACATGCACCAGCTCATGGATTTCATATGGTATCATCACGACGACCGGCAGATGTCTGCTGTCCAACTCTGCGATAAGACCACCGAGGCCCGGCGCCGTATCGCGCAGTTGCTGTCCGGGCACCAGGACAGGATACGGGATCTCCTCTTCCTTGATATTGCGCTCGGGGACTTCCTGAGGGTCGTCACAGAGAGGAATCTCGGTCCGGATCGGGGCCCCGGTGAACTGGTGGACCTTGCTGCATCGCTGCTCGAAAACCTCCGGCTATCCGGCCAGGGAGAAGAACTGGATTATGTCCGGAAGGATTGGGAACGACTCCGGAATAATCCACTGTTCGACAGGGAATGGTCCCTTCATGCAAAGGCGGTTTCCGATCGCATGGCAGCCGTTGTCGGAGAGTCTGTAGACAGGCTGAACAGTCTGCTCCAGCCAAAGGCTGAATTCCTTGGCAAGGCATTTCATGCCCAGACGTGGGCCGTAGAATTGTTCAGCGAAGAAGTCGTACGCGGCCTTCCGGTCTTCGCGTTGTCGCTTGTCCTGAGATACCTTGACCCGCTGCTGAGGAAGAGCGCCCACTTGGGGGACTGGCAGGTAATAAGCCCGGGTGAAGGGACCGCCGAAATAACGGTTGCTGAGACATTGAAGTCTGTTCAGGGCAGAAGTTTTTCGCGGCCGGCCCTGATCGTCACCGATAAGGTTTCGGGAGACGAAGAGATCCCCGCCGGAGTCGTTGCCATCATAACCCCTGCGGTCATCGACATACTCGCGCATCTTGCGGTCCGAGCGAGGAATGCAGGTGTCCTTTTTGCGACCTGCTACGACACGGGAATTATCGACAACCTGAAATCGCTTCGGGGACAGACCGTAAAGGCCGGCATACGCGGCGGAGACGTGGTATTCGAGGAGAGCCGCAGCACCGCTGAGACGACTGCTGAGAGGCACGCCCCGCTCCGACATGCCACATTGCGGCCTTCTTTCACTTGCTATGCGCTTACGATGGAGGAATTCACCGAAGATAATGTCGGCGGAAAATCGAACCACCTGAGGCAGCTGAGGGGTAAACTTCCCGACTGGATCGGCCTTCCGGCGTCAGCGGCGATCCCCTTCGGTGTCTTCGAAAAAGTACTGACTGATGAAAGAAACCGCAAAATTGCAGCGGAGTACAGTCGCCTTCTGGCAGAGGTTGAAGAAGTGGGCGAGAACAATGTGGAACTTCTCCAGGCGCTCAGCGACAACATACTAAAGCTTGCGGCGCCCGATGAGCTCGTAACCTCCCTCCGCATTGCCATGGAAAAATCCGGGCTCCAATGGCCGGAGAATTGGGAAGACGCCTGGACCTGCATCAGGAAGGTCTGGGCCTCGAAATGGAACGAGAGGGCCTATCTCAGCCGCAAGGCAAACAACATATCCCATGACGACATTTTTATGGCGGTGCTGATCCAGTCCATCGTCGCGGCGGATTATAGTTACGTGATACACACCGTCAACCCCTCAACCGGAACGAGGGAAGAGATTTACGCCGAGGCTGTGAAGGGACTCGGGGAGGCGCTCGTCGGCAATTATCCGGGCAAGGCCTACAGCTTCACCTGCCGGAAGGGAGAACCACAACCCCGGCTGCTTTCCTTTCCGAGCAAACGAGAAGGACTTTTCGGGATGGGCATGATATTCCGGTCGGACTCCAACGGCGAAGACCTGGCCGGATTCGCGGGCGCCGGCCTTTACGACAGCTTCATCTTCCCGAAGCCCCGCAGGATCACCCTCGATTACAGCGCCGACCCGCTTATCTGGGACGACTCGTTCAGAAATAATTTTTCTGTCGCGATCGCTGAGATCGGTGCACTTGTCGAAGAGGCGTTGGGTCCGCCGCAGGATATCGAGGGTGCATACGCGAAAGGGAAATACTTCGTAGTGCAGACGCGTCCGCAGGTGGGCATCAAAGATGAGCACTAACCGCCAAATCAGGATCGGCAACCAGACCGCTTTTTCCGCAGAAAGAGTGACCCTTCCCTTCGAGTTCGCAGTGGACCACGGCTTCGACGCCTTCGAATGGTTCCCTGACAAGAAGGAATCAGGAGAGGGCTGGACGGTTCGGGACATTCCGGCGGAAGTCCGCTCATCGATAAAGGCAACTGCGGAGGCCCGCGATATTCGTCTTTCGGTCCATGCGCCCTGGCCGTCTGACCCTTTAAGCGCGCATGCCGTCCGGTCTTTCCCTGAGTCGATGGATTTCGCAAAGCAGATCGGCGCATCTCTCTTTACTGTCCATCTCCGGACGGACCTTGGGATCGAGGCGTATGCCGAGGCGCTCCGGCCTTTCATGCAACTTCTCAGGGAGGTGGGGATCGGTCTTGCTATAGAAAATACTGTCTTAACTTCGCCCCAGGACATGACCGCTATCTTCCGGCATCTGAGCGGATTCGGCGAAGATATGGCATCTCACGTCGGGATATGTCTTGACCTGGGCCATGCGAACCTCTGCCGCGAAACCCGCAACGACTACCTCAGGTTCTTCGACATGCTCGGCCCGGAAGTCCCCATAGTCCATGTCCACATGCATGAAAACTACGGGGACCAGGACAATCATCTCACGATCTTCACCGGGCCGGCGGGGAAAGACGCCTCCGGCATCAGGGCATTTGTCGAACGGCTTAAGAAAAGAAATTTTTCCGGCTCCATTATCCTGGAACAGTGGCCGAGTCCCGAAGGCCTGCTCGTCGAAGCCCGCGAGCGTCTGATCGAAATACTTGGCACAAGGACGGAGCACCAGCGGACGGAGAGCAGCGCGCCGGGGGAGGAAGATAACATCGCCAGGTTCGTGGAGGCAAACAGACGTTTCCTCAGCTGGAGAAAGCGCCTCGAATGGGTACTGAACTTGCTGACGGATACTACAGAGAGGCCCGGCCCCGAACTCCTGACGTATATCGCGGTCTATCTGCGCTTCTTAGGCACAGGCGAGGTGCGTTGCGGCGAAGACGGCGGCCACTACCGTCCCTCGCATCATGCGAATATCTCAGGACATCTCTATGAGAGACTCTTCACACTTGCCACTGCCGACAACCGGTTTGTAATAAGGAAGATATATCCCTGGCTCCCCTCTTTCGACAGCGAGTTCAGGCGTTCTGAGCCGCTCACGCTCATCAGGGATATAGCCCACCGGAACGATATTCCCCAGGAGCTGAAGCAGGAGATCAAGACAACACTCCAGAACAAGCTGCACCGCTCGGCAGGGCCTGAGGACCTCGCCGTCTCCTCGGCGCTCCTGGAAAGGATCACGTCACCGGGCGCTTCCTACCCGCAGGCATTTGTCGCGGAATTCAGGCGATTTCACGAGGAGCTGAAGGATTTTTTCAACGCCGGCTCGCTTAAGGAACTGCTCCTCAGGATTATCGAAAAAGATGAATTCGAGGACATTCCGCTCCTTCTCGAATTTATCGCCATCCTCGACCGCCCCGGGAAAGACCGCGACGCGCTGAAGCCGCTCGAACTTCTCACCGGCATCCGTGCCCGCCTCGAGCCGCAAACTCTCACTGACAGCGGCGCGACAGGCCTCCGTCTGCAGATCGCCGATATCAGGCTCGAAGACCATTCGTTCGTTCTTCTCAGCCTTATCACAAATGCTGTCGAAGGCCGCCTCGCCCGGGAGAAGATGCCATGGAAAACGGTGTTTCGCGCATCCGTTCTTGCAGTGGCAAACATTCGCCTCGGCGGATTCGACCCCGAAGAATGTGCGGCAATAGAATCGGAGATGGAGTCGGTGTCGTCTGTGTTCGATCACCGCAGGCGGGATAGTCTCCTCAGACTAAAGGCTTCGGCCGACAGGTGCCTGAGGCTTGCCGAATCATATCGGGACAAGATCCTTGCACTTTTTCCGGAAAAAGCGAAGATGCTTGGACAGGCACTGGGCGTCGCTGAACATGCGATCAGGGTCTATGCGGACGCTGATATCAGAAGCCATCCGGTTTTTCAACTTTCCAAGCTGGCCTCACTTATTCTGAAGGAGATCAGGGAAGCGGCGTCGCTTCCCTTGTGGGACGTCATCGTGCCGGGGACTGCCGCTGGAAGACTTCTGAGCGGCCCGTCCCTTTTGTGTCTGCCGATCACGCACAACGGACCGGCCGTTGTGCTCTCGGACAGGGCAGAAGGAGACGAGGAGATACCCCCCTATGTCACCGGCATTGTAGTCACCGTCGAAACTCCACTGCTTTCCCATCTCGCCGTGCGCGCCCGCCAGAACGGCACTGTTTTTATATTCTGCGGGGATTCGAAGCGGATCGAAGAAATAAAGACCTTTTCGGGGAAACCGATCTCGCTCGCTACAGCCGGCGGGAATTTCCAGATCTCCTCTGCCGAATTCAGCAGCAGCGGGGAGCCCGACCGACCGTGCTTAAAGACAGCCGGAGTGATCGCGCCGCCGATAGAGTATCCGGAGGAGGCGCTGATCGCTCTGGACCGAATCACCCCTTCGACTGGAGGCGGGAAGGCGTATGGCGCCCGCAGACTCGGGGAGATCGCGGAGACGGAGGGCGCGGGCTTCAGTGTGCCCGGGGGCCTCGTGATCCCCTTCGGCGTTATGGAAGCATCGCTTCGTTCCAATTCCGCCCTGGCTGCAGAATATGCATCGCTGGTCGGAGAAATCAATCGCCCGGCGCGGTCTGCGCAGGACGTCTGCCTCGGGAGGCTGAGGGAGATCATCATGCAGCTAATACCGCCCGGCGAGGTGCTCTCCGGGGTGGCCCGGCATTTTGCGAAAGACAGCAGGCTTATGGTACGTTCCAGTTCCAACTGCGAGGATGCCGAAGGCATGGCCGGAGCGGGTATCTACGATTCTGTTGCGAACGTGCCGTTGTCCGAAACCGCCGTCGCGGTACCCAGAGTCTGGGCGTCACTCTGGAACAGGCGTGCGCTTGATGCCAGAAGAAATGCTGGCATCGCGCATGAAGCGTGCCACATGGCGGTACTCATCCAGCCCGTGATCCCGGCAGACATTTCCTTTGTCATTCACACCGTCAATCCTGTCAGCGGGAACGAAGATGAAATGCTCGTAGAGTTCGCAGTAGGACTGGGAGAAACACTCGTATCAGGCCGCGAACCCGGATCTCCGTTCCGCATGATATACCGTAAGAAGACCGGGGACCTGGAGATCCTCTCTTTTGCAAGCTATAGCTTCCGGTTACGGCCGGCCGGCCATGGAGGGACCGTCAGGGAGAGAGTTGATTACTCGGCAATACCTTTTTCCCGTGACGATGACTTCAGGCGGAAATTAGCCATGCACATAGGAGAAGCCGGCGGTCTGGTGGAGCGTGCTTTAGGCAAGCCCCAGGACATAGAAGGGGCCGTCAAAGGTGAAGAGATTTACCTCGTTCAGACGCGGCCCCAGCAAACAGGCCGACAGACAGGGAGGAAGGAATGTCCGACATAAAAAGCTGTCCCAGGATTATGGCGTTGTTCCAAAAGAGGATAGACGGCGACGACGCGCTTCTCAGGCTGGCCAGTCTC
>JAJYLU010000135.1 GCA_021787505.1 Nitrospirota bacterium
TACGGACATTGCCAGAGCAGCGATGCCGGGAGTCCGGCTGCCGAGACAGCGGTTTATGCATCCGGAAGACGCCGACATCCAGATACGCAGCGGAATGGAATTTTTCGAAAAAGTCTTCGGTGTCAGACCGGAGGGCATGTGGCCGTCCGAGGGCTCGGTGAGCGAGGAAGCGGTCCGCCTTGCATCCCGGAACGGAGTCCGATGGATCGCCACGGATGAGGGGGTCCTCTCGAATTCGCTGAACAGGCGTCTGCGGGACAATGCCGGCAACGTGACAGAGCCGGATGCGCTTTACAGACCTTACCTCTTCGAAGATGTTTCGATCGTGTTCAGAGATCATGTGCTTTCCGACCTGATCGGGTTCACCTACTCGCAATGGGACCCCAAACGGGCGGCTGATGACCTGATAGAGAGACTGAAGGGAATCCGGCGGTCCCTGCCGGACAGGGGTCCGCGACTTGTCCCAATCATCCTCGACGGCGAGAATGCATGGGAGCACTACCGCAACGACGGCCGGGATTTTTTCCTCTACCTCTATGAGGGTCTTTCGCGTGAAGAGAGGCTGAAGACAGTCACGGTCTCGGATTTCCTCGATATTTTCGGGAAAGGAGAGCGACTGGACCGCCTGCATCCGGGATCCTGGATAAACTCCAATTTCGGCATCTGGATAGGGCATGAAGAGGACAATCTTGCGTGGGACTATCTTGCGGAAACGCGGGGAAAACTCGCGGAGTACCAGAAACAGAACCCGGGAGCGGATACCGGGGCTGCATGGCGTTCGCTGTACATTGCCGAGGGGAGCGACTGGAACTGGTGGTACGGCGATGAACACACCACGGAGACCCAGGAGGAGTTCGACGAGCTTTTCAGGGCCAATCTTATGAAGGTTTTTCGGGAACTGGGCAAAGAGGCGCCGCCACAACTTTTTGTGCCGATTCTCCGGCATGACAGGGGGGTCCCTCCGACCCTGATGATCAGGGGGTTTATCAAGCCGAGGATCGACGGTATCGTGACCAGTTATTACGAGTGGTATCAGGGCGCCCAGCTTGACGTGAAGAAGTCCGGCGGGAGCATGCATAAGTCGGAGAGTCTCATTTCGTCAATCTATTACGGGTTCAATAAAGACAATCTTTTTTTGAGGATCGATCCGAAGGTCCCCTTTGCCGAGTTTGAGGAAGGCGTTGAGTTTGCGATCATAACGTCACGGCCGGCGGAAAGAAAGATATCCTGTCTTTTGCGGGGCGGCAAGGTGGGCGCGGCACTTTTCGAGAAGGTAAATGAAGAGTGGAAAAAGGTGAAAGACCTGTTCGACGTTGCGGCAGTCGATGTCTTCGAGATAGGTATTCCCTTTGCCGATCTTCTCGCTAAGGAAAAAGACGAAATCAATCTCTTTATATCGATCAGGAAAGACGATGAAGAGATTGAGCGTTGTCCATGGAGGGGACATATCAGCATTTCCGTGCCAACGGAGGATTTTGAGGCTATGATGTGGTACTAGAGTATCTGCCCTTCGGCCCCTGCCCTTTTTTGCCTCGGCCTTCTCTGAGTGCTGCGTGTAACGGGTCCTGCAAAAGGGGAAAACGGACATCCTGCGTCGGCGTATGTACCGGCGCGATTGTCGGACCAATTAGATCGAAGCCCCGTTGCCTCACGTAAAAATCTAAACGAAACTTGACAAATTGTCGCGATCTGCTACGCTACAAGTAGCGGTGGAGGCTTGCAGTGAAAAGGGCGCCGGCTGACGTGTCTTCGAGATCGCCTCGGAAGTTCCGGTGAATCTCGTGAGAATGGGCGGATGTTGCCCGAAAAGGAGGGATCATGCACCGTTGGATTCCGTCAGGCGTAATTTCTCAGTGAATTAAAGTTTCTCGGGGATGTCCGATAAGAGGTTATAAAGTACCGCGGCAGAAGGATCACGCGCACAGGAGGTGGAGATATGCGTCCGTCGGAGGTCATTAAGAGAACTTTTTCGGTCAGACTCGTCTCGGTCACCGTCCTTTGTATTGTCCTCAGTGTGGTCTTATCTTCTCTTTTATTCTATTACAGCATGGACCGGGACATAGGCGAGACATACGGGCAGAAGATCCGGATGCTCGGGTTTTATAAGACCGAACTGGTGACTCAGAGTTTGTTTATTTTCAGCGGCTTTGCTCTTCTAGCCTTTTTCGGAATTTCCGTATCCGGGGTGCTGCAGACCCATAGAGTAGTAGGTCCCCTGGTCCGGACGAGGCTTGTGGCGAAGCAACACGCCGATGGCAAGTTCGATGTGACCGTGCGGTTCCGGGAAGGCGATGCCGTGCCCCTTATAGCCGATTCACTCAATCAGTTTGCCAGGGCATACGGCGACCGCTACGCGGTGTTGGACAACAGCATCCGCGACATGTACCGGGATGCTGTTGCGATGGGTGAGCTCATCCAGCAAGGTGATATCGAAGGCGCCTTCGCTCTTCGTGCGAGGATAGCGGAGCGGATGCGCGAGCTCAATAGCGTACTTGAGGGGATAAAATTATGAAAAAATTCCTCGCGGCCTTACTTCTGCTCGGCCTGACAGCGGTTATCGCCTATACGGTGTCCAGCGAGGACCCTCATGACTTTTCCGAAGCTGATTGTCCGAAGTGTCACGTGGACGCGTCCGAAAATCCGAAGGTTCTTGTCACGTCGGTGACGAGATTGTGTCTGCCGTGCCACAAAAAAACCATCAGAAAGTCCTCACATCCGGTGGACAGGGTTCCGGAGTTGGCGAAGGTTCCAGCTGACCTGCCGCTTACTAACGGAAGGATCACATGCAACACCTGCCATAATATTCATGACAAGAGGCGAATTTCGGCATTCGGCGGAAAGACTTACTTTCTTAGGAGGGCCTCTGCAGGCAGAGAGTTTTGTGTCGCCTGTCACGAAGTGGGCAGCCAGGGAAGCAGGCACGTGGAGATTGTCGCCACTGCGCATATCGGGAATAGGTATACGGTGACCGATGCCTCGGCGGTCCTGGATCCTATGTCACTCGACTGCATCGGCTGTCACGACGGCACTCTGGCGAAATCGACCAACTACAGAATCGGGCTTGGCGTATGGGACCACAACCAGGGGTCCCATCCGATAGGCGTCGATTACCGGGAATGCAGGATGAAAAGTGGACAACTGCGCCCGCTGAGTAGGGTGAACAGGAGGTTGCGCCTGTTCAACGGAAAGATTGGCTGCGGTACCTGTCACGACCTCTATTCGAAGAATCCCGCAATGCTTACTATGAGCAATGAGGGAAGCAGGATGTGTCTGTCGTGCCACGACAAATAGGGGGGTATAGATGAGAGGATATAAGAGGAGGAATTTTTTCATAGACAGGAGCTACCAGGGGAGGATCATCATGAGGATCCTCCAGATATGCTTTGCCGGTCTGGCGCTCGATCTTGCGTTGTTCAACTACCTGTCGTACCGAAATGTGGAGGCGATGCGCTGGAGGACGCACATTCAGGTAGACACGCTGGGAGAGATCGTGAGCTCCTACCTCGTCTATTCGAGCGTCGTAGCGCTGCTGCTCACAGGCGCTGCACTCTTTGTCTACATCAAATTCATGCGGCAGAAAACTGCCGGGCCCTTGTACCGCCTGCATAAAGATATCGCCTTTGCTGCGGATGGCGATCTTTCAAGGAACATCTGGCTGAGGGGAGACGACGACTTTAAGGATACTGCCGAAGAGCTCGACCGGATGATATCTTCGATCCGGGCGGATTTCAGGCTCCTGAGCGAAAGGATGGTCGACATCGGGCGTACCGTTGACCTTCTCGAATATACAGCCGACAGACCGTCGATCGCTTCTGAAAAGTGTCGGCAGCTCATAGAATATCTCGAACCGCTCCAGAAGATCAGACGCTGAGGAGCGTCCGGATCAGACCCTCTCAAGAGCCTGCTTCAGATCGGTGATGAGGTCCTCCACATCTTCGAGTCCGAGCGCGATGCGCACGAGGTTGTCCACCATGCCGATCTTCCTGCGGTATTCCTCGGGGTAGTCGAAGAACGACATCGTCGACATCTGGGTCACCAGGCTTTCGCTGCCGCCGAGGCTTGGCGTGATGAGGAAGAGCTCGAGAGCATCGATAAATTTCCGCGTTTCGGTGTTTCCACCCTTGACAAGAAAACTGATGACGCTGCCGAAACCCTTCATCTGCTCCCTGGCGATCCTGTGGTCGGGATGTGACGGCAGGCCAGGGTACCAGACCTTTTCGATCTTGGGATGTGCTTCGAGCATCTGTGCCACTGCAAGTCCGGCACTGTTGTGATGCTCCATCCGCATGCCGAAGGTCTTGAGCCCCCGTTCAAGGAGAAAGCAGGTGAGCGGCCCCGGTGTTGCGCCTATCATGCGCTGCATCTTGTAAAGGTCTGTCATCAGGGCCGATGAGCCCAGGGCTACCCCGGCCATCAGGTCGTTATGTCCTCCAAGATACTTGGTGGCAGAGTGGATGACCACGTCTACGCCGAGTTCGAGAGGCCTGATGTTATATGGTGTCGCCAGTGTGGCGTCGATGATCGTCATGATGTTGCGCGCTCTGGCCACCTTAACAATAGCAGGTATGTCGAGCACGCGCAGATAGGGGTTGGTGGGAGACTCGGTAAAAATGATGTTGGTGTCCGGTTGTATGGCTTTTTCTATCGCCCCGGCTGTGGGATCCGCAATGGCGTGTGCTATTCCGAATTTCCCGAGAAAGTTAGTGGCAAAGTCCCGCGTCTGGCGGTAGCAGTCTCCCGTGAAGATGATATGTCCTCCGGGTTTCATATATGTCATGAGAACCAGCAGAACAGCGGCCATGCCTGATGTGTAAAGTACGGCACGTTCGGCCGCTTCGATGGCCGCGAGTTTGCGTTCCGTCTCCTGCTGGGTGGGATTGCCATAGCGCGCATACTCGTGCTCGCGCGTTACCTTACCCTGGCCCTTGGCACGCATGAAATCCTCGACCTCGCCGGCGGTCTCGAAGTAATAGTTGGACGTATGCACGATCGGCGTCGAAACCGCGTGATGCGCCTTCGGAAGGCGGCCCCTGCCGTGGATGGCGAGAGTGGCGGGCCTCCAGTTATTTGCATTCGATTTTTTCTTAGCCATTCTGTTCTCTCCTCTTCTGTAACGCATGCTCCAGGGCTTCTTTTACCGCATCAACCCTGGCAGGCAGTTCGATCGGTTTGTTTGCGTAGCGGCACGGGAAGTCGAGAGTCCCCTCGTGATAGCGGACCTTGAAGTCGGTGAACTTAAGGCCGTGAGCAGTGGAGATAATCACCACGTGCTCGGACCTGTCGATCTTGCCGGCATTGACTAGCTTTATGAGGGCGGCCAGGGCGACGCCGGTGTGCGGGCAGTTGAACATGCCCGTCGTGTCGCCAAGCGCCGCGGCATCCGCCAATTCCTCCTCCGTCGCGTCCGCGACGATGCCGTTGAACTGCTTCAGCGTGCGTATTGCCTTTTCGATGCTGACCGGGTCGCCGATCTGGATGGCGCTGGCAAGCGTCTTCTGTGCCTGGATCGGTTCGAACGTCTCGAAGTTTTTGAGATAGGAACGATACAGCGGGTTGGCCCGCTCCGCCTGTGCCACCACGATCCGGGGCAGTTTGGAGATGAGTCCTAGCTCCCGCATCATGAGAAGTCCGCTGCCCAGCGCCGAGACGTTGCCGAGGTTGCCGCCGGGGATGATGATCACGTCGGGCACCTCCCAGTCGAACTGCTGCACGATCTCGATACCAACTGTCTTTTGCCCCTCGATGCGGAGCGAGTTCATGGAATTTGCCAGGTAGATCGTTTCGTCCTGCGTAATCTCCTTTACCACGCGCATGCAGCCGTCGAAGTCGGTGTCCAGCGAGAGGACAAGGGCCCCGTTGGCAATCGGCTGCACTAATTGCGCCACCGATATCTTCCCCTTTGGCAGGAGCACGATGGACTGG
>JAJYLU010000136.1 GCA_021787505.1 Nitrospirota bacterium
CTCGACGGCACGCTTCTCGATTACGCCACCTATTCCTTCGAGAAGGCGCTGCCCTCACTCAAGCTCCTCAGGAGTGGCGGGCTGCCCCTCATCATCTGCTCGAGCAAGACAAAGGCCGAGATCGAATATTACCGGAAGAAACTCGCAAACCGTCATCCCTTTGTCTCGGAAAATGGCGGCGGGATATTCATCCCAAAGGGAAACTTCGATTTCGACATAAGAGACGTGCACCCCGAAGCCACTGAGGAGGCGGATTACACAGTGATCAGACTCGGCGCACGGTATTCCGACCTTAGAGAGGCGGTAGGATCGTTGATGGCAGAGGGCTTCGACCTCTGGGGTTTCGGGGACATGTCGGCCGGCGAGGTGGCGGAGATCTCCGGGCTGACCGTTTTCGAGGCGGAGCTTTCGAAAAAAAGGGATTTTGACGAACCCTTTCTTTTTCAGGGCAATGAAGAGGATGAAAAGAAACTTGTCGATGCGATAACGGGGAAGGGCTTCAACTGCACGAAGGGGAGGTTCTTTCATATACTCGGGGACAGCAATAAAGGGACTGCCGTCTCTGTCTTGTCGGCCCTCTACCGGAGACAGATGGGCGATATCATCACCGTCGGCCTGGGTGACAGACCGAACGATTTTCCGATGCTGCAGGAGGTAGACATCCCCGTCCTGGTACAGCAACCCGGAGGAAATTACGCAGAAGGCCTGAACGTCCCCGGGCTCATCAGGGCCGGCGGCGTCGGCCCGGAAGGATGGACCAAAGCGGTCCTTGACATCCTCTCCGGCGTGATTTCCGCAGGCAGAGAAGACCGCCGCTGACGTGCGGCAGGATTTGCTTGTGATTCATGCCATCTCTTCACCGATAATCAGGCCGTATCGTCCGCCCGGCAGTCGTACCTGCGGCACCTGAGAGGACGATCTTCCCAGCAAACGCACCGGAGGGTGTTTCTGTCGAGATGAGGGCAGTATCCATCCGCATCCCTGGCGATAAAGAAAGGCCTTGTCGGATTATGGCTGATCAGCCCCTTCGCGACCTCTTCTTTTGTAAGGGCAAATGCAAGTGTGCAGCACCTGGCCCTGCAGTCACGGAGCCGCGGGCCGCAGTCCACTGCCGCATCCGGAACGCCCACGTCTTCCCTTCCGTAGACCGCCGCGATTCCCATCTCGACCATCTTTTGCAAGGCCGACAGAAGCCGCTGTTTTTCCTCCTCCGGCAGCGAGAGATTCTGCAGATCGTCATCCATATCGTCTTCTCGTCAACAGATATTGCCCGACGGATTATTGTACTCCGAACATCCGAAAACATGCATGATCATTTTCCGCCTTTTCTACTTCCCGAGCGGAGCTATGGATGCCGGCGCTTTTGCGATATACTTGAACTATGAAAAAAACATATCTCACTGTCGAAAAGGAATTCTGCGGCGAGTGCTCGCTGGCCCTGATGCACTTCATCGGGAACATGCGGGGCGTGGACTCGATCACAGCCGAGGACGGAAAGGTCGCCATCACCTTCGACGAATCGGAGGTGCGTGAAGACGCTCTCCTTAAGCTCACGAGAGAGACTGTCGAAAAACTGGGCTACAAGATGGCCGAAGAAGAGACTGCGGAATAGATCGCCATCGACATCCGTGAAAATTGCCGGACTTCGCGGCTATCCGCAGTTACCATTCTTGATTGCCCTGGAAAGACAACCCCAAAAAAAGGCAGCCTCCATTATCATTTTTCTGGAGCAGCGGCCTCTTCTTATGCCTTGACTGCTACAAGGACGATGCCCAGTTCCCTCTCGGTCTTCCGTATCACATCGAGTTCCTCTTCGGTCAGGGTTTCAGCCGCAACATCGTGACAGCTGAACGCCAGCAGTGTCTTCCCCATCTTCTTCTCGGCAGACTTAATGGTCTCGATCTTCTCCTTGTCCAGTTTAGAAAAAGCGCACAACATGATCTTTTCCTCCTTGTCAAAACCTCATCATGCGGGACGGACCCGTTAGAATCATCTGCCTATTTGCCGATCTTCTCCGTCATGATGAAGTCGTTGGCCTTATTGCCTCCGTGGCATTTGATGCACGCCTCGACCTTGCCCGACGCTAGCACCTTGCCGTACGGATCGTATTTCGCCCAGAACCAATCACCTGCCGACGGATTATAGTCCTTGATCTTATAGATGACGGTCAGGGCGGCAAGTTTTTTCACGGGAGTGTAGTTTTCTTTCACGACAATCGAGCTATCGGCCATCTTCCCTGTCTTGTCTTTTGCCGAAAAGTAGGCCCGGTTGTTCACATAGGTGGTCAGAAACGCCCCGTGAGGCTCTCTTCCCTCGTAAAGCCTTCCCTTCCCGGGCCAGAGTTCCCACTTGTCGTAAGGATTATCTTTTGTGATGTAGTAGTATAACTTTACGGCATCAGGTCCCGGTAACGGGACCATCGTCTCCGACGGCTTTTCTTCGTGTACGGCATAGGCAATAACAACCAGGCCGAAGAGTACTACAACGGAAACCAGAACTGCGAACAGATTTTTTTTCATTTCTGCCTCCGGGGTTAATGTTTTGGAGATCAACTTCTCTTGAGAACAATTTATCACGTGCCGCAGCATTGTCAATGTCTTTCGCCCGAAATACACACGAACCTCTTCATCCGGGTGGCGGTATGATCCCGACACGGGCCACACATAAATGCGCTATAATAAACATCGTGACGTCTCTGAATCAAACCGCTGCGAACCTGGAACTCCATCACGAGATTTTCGGTTCTATCCTGGACAGAAGCGAGATGACCCCCTTCCTGCTGCTGCCCGCAACAGATTATGAAACAGCTCTCGCGCAGGCGTCGAAGATGATGGGCAACCGCGGGTTCGATATCCTCGGCAATAATGAACTCCAGGAGAGCGAGCGACAAAGGGCGCAGAAGTATATAGAACAGGTATACAAGTACTTCTCCACGTGGATGTTCCCCTTTTTCAACGGCCAGATGCAGAGGCTGGCCGCCCTCGGCTCAGACAATGCAGCTCTCTACGGGGACTGCCTGCGGGCCGTCGGGGAAATGGAATCGGTGCTGACGGATGCGGAGTTCCGCAAAATTGTCGGTAAAGACCCCCGCCATCTCTTTCTTCTATCTTCGTCGAGAAAGTATCCCCGCGTGTTTTACGGCTACGAGGGGAGGGACCTCGACATCCCTGTCGCGTGGCAGCGGGCCGCATGTGCCATGCTCAAGATGGGCCATCTGATCAAGTCGATCGAAGAAGACAGCCAGGACATCGACGATTACGCACAGCTCGGCATCTTTCTCGATATGCAGGGACAGGGCCTGCACGATCTTTACAACTACAACTGGGAAAATCCGGGGCATCTTCCCGAGAGCGAGTCCGTGCAGAGGGCATTTGTCAAGATTTCGACTTTCTTTCATAAGCTGAAAGAGTCGATGGCATTCGACGCGAGCAAAGGATGTCTGGTCTTTAACAGCGGCGACGGGGTCGAGGTCGACATCGCCGAGGTCAAGGCAAGGCTGAAAAGCCCGGAGAGCATGGTCACCAAGCTTGGAAAGGACATCGAGGGGGAAGCGTACGATATACGGGACATCCTGGCGATCACGTTTATTCTCAAAAGCAGGGACGACACGCTCAAGCTTTTTCATGCGCTTCAGAAGCGGGGCGTCATCCTGCAGGAGAACACCGCGTCGCATTCTATCACGCAGACGCTCTTCGATAATCCGGAAAGCATGCGGGAGGCCGTAAGGAGGCTGATGATCAGCCTTTCTCAAAGCGGGGGAGTCGATGAAACGCCCGACGAAGACGAGCTGCTCGCCAACGCCGAAAAATTCTACGAGGCGCTGAGCGTCAACACGGCAAAGAATTTGTATTCATCATTGGGACACAAGAAGTTCCAGTGCAAGATAAATTTCTCGCTGCCGGTCCACCGCACAGCCGCGACAAACAAGATCATGGTCCCGGGCACACCGCTCTACGCAAAACGGGACCGGATCGGCAAGAAAACCAAGCAACATACCCTGGGAGTAGAACTGCGAATATCCGACCTGCAGAGCTGGCGCACCTCAGAGCAAAGGGGGGACTCCCACCATGACGCTTACAAATTCCGCCAGCTTCTGTCACTGATGAACAGGATATTCAAAAATACGTTCCGCTTCCCCGCAGAGCGCATCCCTCAGCTGAGGAAAGACCAGCTACAGCTTTTCCACTGACCGGGGAGTGTGCTGGCGACAAACAAATTAACTACAGCGTGCCTGTCCCCGGAGGCGGCTGACCTTCCCTCCCGGAAGGCCGGGGAGTCGTGGTCTTATTCAGGGCCTCTTCGAGCTGTTTCACCTTCCTTTTTTGCTCCCGGACAGCCGAGCCCTTTCTGAGAATCGACGGAACCGACATGAGAACGCCTGCGAGGAAACCAGCGGCAAAAACCACGACGAGAATAAATGCGAGAGAACCCACAAAGTGAAAGGTAAGGAAACTAAGCGTGACGACCGTCGCGTTCTGGACCGCAAAGAGCACGAGGACCGCCGCGATCAATAATGCAAGAAAAAGGAAAAATTGCATATAGCCCCCTTCGTCTGCCGGATTTAGAAAGCATTATAGCATACCCTGGCATGGGAGGGACGCGGCGGCACTGTGACCTCAGGGCGAACGTCGGGCAGGGAATCGATCGAAGGAAAGGTCAGACATGCCTCTCGTACCGACGAAGATCGTCCGCAGAAATAAAAACCGGGCATATCCTGAGACATGCCCGGCTATGGGACATCAGGTCCGCGTGTCGCGGACCTGGGTTAAGGAACGGTTCTTATTTGCTGCCCGGATGCCAGTCGATTTCTATGCCGCAGAGAAGCGGCGAACCCTTGTCGATCTTCACCTGTATGCCGTACTTCTGATGGCATGACGCGCAGGCGGACACCGTCTCAACGATGTCGTCTGTCTTTCTGTCCATTACTACGAGCTTGCTGTCGTCGCCGTACGTCCTCGATGACAGGAAGGCATACTTTCCGTCCTTCGTGAAGGCGAAGTCATGCGGCCTGATGTTGTCCGGAAGGACCAGCCTCTTGACGATCTCGTCCGTCTTCGTGTCGATGATGATAACCTGGCTCTTATGCGTGCCCGGCTTCAGGCCGGGATCGAATTCGTTCGGGGCGCTGACCCAGAGGTATCTCATGTCGGGTGTCAGTCTCGCTTGATGGATGAACGTCATCTCGGGGCTGGTGATCTCTTTGATCTTCTTCTTCGTCTTCCAGTCGTACACGTAGACGATACCGGTAGGCATATCGGTGATGTACGCCTTTTTAGCGCCCTTTGTCCACTGGATGCCGCAGACCGCCTTGCCGACAGGCATCTTGTCTACGGTCTTCAGCGTGTTGGAATCCCATACGTACACATTGCCGTCCGCCATGTCCTCAAAGTAGATCTTCCCGTCCGGACCTACAATGGCGCCGCAGAACTTCTCGCCGACCTTGAAGGGTCCTTCCTTCTTGCCTGTCTTCAGGTCCACCTTGTAGACATCGCCGTTCAGCGTCCCGGCGACGAGGACCTTGTCACCTTTCTCGTGAATAAGCGCCTGGCCATGGGAACCGCCGGCCTTCTTCACTTGTTCGAAGGACATCCCGGCGATCTTGCCTTCCATCTCCGAGCCGGCCTCAGTCAGGACGATCCTGTCTTTTTCTATGTCCGTCGGCGACTTCATCGTCCTCATGTCGATAATGGCGAGATG
The DNA here is from genome assembly GCA_021787505.1 of Nitrospirota bacterium. Classification (GTDB taxonomy): domain Bacteria; phylum Nitrospirota; class Thermodesulfovibrionia; order Thermodesulfovibrionales; family UBA6898; genus Sulfobium. Next base: position 5,698 of record JAJYLU010000136.1, read on the forward strand.
TCCGCCATGACCTGCAATATAGGCGATGCCGTTAAAGGTGGGGGCCGGTTTTGCATCTACGACTTTTACGTTGACTACCTTCTCACTCGATGCCATGACACTGCGGTCCTGCCCGTTGAATATCACAAAGCCGGCCGCAGCCAGCAGCAGCACCGCAAGAACAGTTATCCTGCTTATTTTTTTTCTCATGTTACCTCGTTTAACCTCTCTTGTCTTTTGTTA
>JAJYLU010000137.1 GCA_021787505.1 Nitrospirota bacterium
GCCAAGAACGAGTTGATCACGAGAAACCTGAGGCTGGTTGTCAACATCGCAAAGAACTATGTGGGGAGAGGGCTTCCCCTCCTCGATCTGATCCAGGAAGGCAATATCGGCCTTATGAAGGCGGTCGACAAGTTCAAGTACGAAAAGGGTTTTAAGTTCAGCACATATGCGACATGGTGGATAAGGCAGGCGATTACGAGGGCGCTGATCGATCAGACCAAGACGATCAGGGTCCCTGTCCATATGATGGAGTTCTACAACCGGGTGACGAAGGCATCCAGAGAGCTGACGCAACAGTTAGGCCGGGAGCCCAGCAATGAAGAAATCGCGAAGAAGTTGATCGTACCGACGAGAAAAGTCGAAGAAGTGTTCCGGGCCATACAGGATCCCATCGCCCTGCAGACACCGGTAGGGGACGAAGATACCGAGCTTGAAGACTTCATCGGCGATAAGAACAGCCCCTCTCCTTATTCGGATGCCGAAAGAAACGAGATTTCCGAGCAGATCCTCATGATCCTCAAGACCCTAACCCCGAAGGAAGAAAAGGTGATCCGCATGCGATTCGGCATAGGAGTCGACCGTGACCATACCCTTGAGGAAGTGGGGAGGCATCTTTCGATTACACGCGAGCGGGTCAGGCAGATCGAAGCGAAGGCGCTCAGGAAGCTGAAGCACCCAAGCCGCCTGCGGGCGCTAAAAGTCCTTACTACTGCGTAAGCCTTTATTCGATTCCGGTAATCAGATTCCCGAACGCTATCGGCATGTTGATTTCCCGAACTATAGCCGTCGAGGTTTTTTCCCGACTGCCGATGACCTGGATCTTTCCAGAAGGGACTTTGTGAGTCCCCACAAAAACCGTTCTGAGCATATCACCGACCTCTATGCCGTCGGTCGATCCCTTGTCGATATAGACGATATCTAGATTACCGGCCGCCATACCGCTTCTTAATGCGACCACATAACCGTCTATGTTCGGCGTCCTGTAAGCCCCTGTTGTCAGCGGCGGAGTCATGTCGTAATAGGTATCGAGCAGGTCCCCGGTCTTGATCGCGCCAAAAACCTGCGTAATCTTCGCCATGGTCTGGCCGAATTCGAAGCGGTCGACTGTTGCTACTCCGAGTACTTCGATGAGATACCCCAGTTTCTTCCCCGTTGCAGGGTGATGCACCACTTCGCCCCGGCGGATCACATAGAACTCATCGCCGATTTTTGCGGGCGCGTCCAGCGAGACATAGACAATGTCGTCGTTGCCCAACAGGTCCTTTTCGAATGGAGAGCCGGTAATTACTCCGACGCTATGGACGGAGTCGGCGATATATCCGCTGGACATGAGGAGCGTCTTGTCGACCAGGGGGGTCAGGGGAACCGGGGTAGGGGCCGCTGCCTCTTCCTTTTTCGATGGGGCCGCCGGAGCCGGCTCCCGTTTCGGCACTGGCTGCACCCCGGACTCTTCGCCGACCTCTTTCTTCATGAGACGGAGGGGAATCCTGATCGTTTGTCCCGGATATATCCTGTCGGGGTTTGCGATCTGGGGGTTTTCCTGCCATACCTTCGGCCAGAGGAACGAATCGCGCAACTCCTTCCCGGAGATGTCCCAGAGGGTATCACCCTTCACAATCTTGTATTCTTTTATCTCTTCTGTTTCTGATAAGGCAACTGACGGTATCAGCAGGGAAAGTATAACGCCATAAAGGATAAATCTCATTTTATGCATGCCGGACACCCCTTCCGTTAAGTTTTCTTCCTTTAAAAACATAACCGAGATGGAAAAAACTGTCAAGCTTATTCGCAGCATTTGACATTACGGTCCTGAAAAGGTGCATAATCTAACTATGCAGAGATACAGGTCGTTTGGCCGTTACATGCGGGAAAAGTTCGGTTTTACCGTCTATAAAATCAATGTGGACGCGGGCTTTACCTGTCCCAACAGGGACGGCACGCTCGGGGTGTCGGGCTGCATTTACTGTAATAACGACAGCTTCAGGCCGGGGGTTTGCACGCCTACCCTTTCTGTCGCCGATCAAATCAAAAACGGCGCCGTCCATGTGAGGAAGAGATTCGGGGCCGAGCATTTTCTTGTATATTTTCAGCCGTATACGAATACGTACGCCCCGGTTGCACATCTTGAAGCCCTCTACCGCGAGGCGCTTGCCGAACCTTCGGTGATCGGACTTGCCATAGGGACAAGGCCGGATGCGGTCGATCCGGAAAAGCTCGCAATGCTCGAGACGCTCGCGGAGGAGTATTTTATCCTCATTGAATACGGACTGCAGTCGATATACGACAAGAGCCTGCAGTTCATTAATCGCGGGCATGATTATCAGGCTTTTCTGAATGCGATCGAACTGACGAAGGGGAGAGGTATATTTACCGGGGCCCATATCATCGCCGGATTTCCTACTGAGACGCGGGAGGAAACTCTCGCGATGGCCGAGGAGATATCGTCGCTGCCGATCGAGTTTTTAAAGATACATCAGCTGCAGGTCGTGAGACATACTCCTCTTGAGGATATTTTTAAGGACCAGCCTTTTCAGACGTTCGGCTATCAGGAATATCTCGATTTTCTTGCCGATTTTATCGAAAGGCTTTCGCCGGACATTGTGCTGCAGAGGCTTTTTGCCACTGCTCCGGACGACATCCTCATCGCCCCTCTTTGGGGCAGGAACAGGCACCAGATAATGGAGGATATCGCAAAGACCCTCGATAAGAGAGATACCTATCAGGGGAAAAGATACAAGGCCCAGGCAGTGAACAGGTGACCCTTTTGTTGTATTGAGAAAAAAAGCGGACGTGCGTAGGGGCACGGCATGCCGCGCTCCCATATGTTAATTCCGATAGACAACCAAATCCTTTAACGCCTTCCTAGTTGTCGGCCCAGGGCTTTCTGCAGGATAGCCGAGGGCGATAACCGCCATGAGTTCGAGTTCTGCTCCGAGGCCGAGCAGTCGCCTGATCTGTTCATCGCTCCTGATGATCTCACCGAGCCAGACCGCGCCGAGACCCAGGGCATGGGCCTCAAGCAGCATATTCTGCATGCAGGCGCCTATCGACTGCGCATCCTTTACCCTGTGGTAGCCTGAAGCGCTATCCATAAAGACCGCGATCAGGATATCAGCGGCTTTCACCACCCTCGAGTAGTGGGTGAGCCCCGACATCTCCTCCCTTATTTTCTTGTCTCTGATGACCGCAAACCTCCAGGGCTGGTTATTCAGGCCGGATGGCGCCCACCTTCCGGCTTCAAGCACCTTTTCGAGGAGCTCTTCGGGAACTTCCCGCTCTTCGAATTTTCTGATGCTTCTTCTTGACATGATTATATCGAGTATATCCACGATAACTCCGATCTGGTAAAATGACTTTAATTCGCCCTCAGCGCAGGGACGAGACAATTATCTAACTATAGATAAGAGGGGACGGAAAATCAAGGAGGTCTATGTTGACGTATTGTTTCATTGACGAGAACGCGAACATGCCGAAAAAGTCCATCAATTCGGCGAATATCGATTGTGATTCACATTCGTCTGCTGTTTTCGGATCGATTATGCAACTGTAAGGTTCACTAACGATGTCCTGGATGGAGGGAGATTTGAATAGAACAACGATAGCGGTAATCGGCGGCAGGAAGCTCGAGAAGTCTCTTTTGAAAGAGGCCGAAGAGGTAGGCAGGCTTCTTGCCGGGAGGAACGCAGTCCTCGTCAGCGGGGGACTCGGCGGTGTGATGGAGGCTGCCTCGCGCGGGATGAAATCAGCTGGCGGGCTTACGGTCGGGCTACTGCCTCAGGACCACAAGAGGCATGCTAACGACTTTGTAGACGTGGCAATAGCCACGGGGCTCGGCATCGGGAGGAATGTCATCATCGCCCGTACAGCAGACGCGGTTATCGCGGTAGGGGGCGAATACGGGACGCTCTCGGAGATCGCCTTCGCGCTTCAGTTGGGGAAGCCGGTGGTGGGGATCAGGACATGGGATATCAAAGGAGTTATTTCGGCCGCCAGCGCCGGGGATGCAGTAGGGAAGGTCTTCGCGGCGCTTGAATCGGAGGGATGACGTGCCGTTTTCGGCACCTTTGTTGTATAATATTCGACAACCCCAGGGCCCCCTTAGCTCAGTCGGATAGAGCACAGGTTTCCTAAACCTGGTGTCGCAGGTTCAATTCCTGCAGGGGGTACCATATTTTTCAATAACTTAGGGGCTTCTTCGGAAGCCCTTTTTATTTGGGTGTCCATATAGGTGTCCATCCTGCCCTCAATCTTCTTAATTTCCTCCTTTCTGAAAGATTTCACTAAATGACCATAATGCTTTATGGTTGTGTTTATCGAAGCATGGCCCATCCATGCTTGAACTGTTGCCAGGGATACACCTGCCATGATGCAGTTAGAGCCGAAGGTTCTTCTCAGGTCATGAATCACCACGTTCTCTAATTTCGCCCTGGTGACTGCTGACTGGAACGAGCGCCTGAAGTTCTTGAATCTGTCCCCTTGCTTGTCGCAAAAAACATACTCGCCATGTCGCGGTAATGCCTTCAGAACGCTCAGAGCGTCTTTGTTAATGTCAACATAACGGGACTTGTTATACTTGGCTATTTCGGCCCTTACAAGAAGCTGTGCATTCTCATAATCAACGTCAGTCCACTTGATCGAAAGAAGTTCCTCTTTTCTGAGGCCGGTATTCAGATCAAAGATAATGAGCGCCTGCAGATAAGGGGCCTTTTTCTCTTTGCCAGCTGCTATCACCAAAGCATGCTGTTCAATGCGGTCGAGTATCCGCTTTCTTTCTTTGATCCTGAAACGCTTTACCTTGTGAACCGGATTAGAATAGGCCTTGTTCCACTCGATAGCCTTAGTATAAATTCCGCTAAGAGTATTGAGCCGGTTGTTGATTGTGTTTCCCGCCTTGCTTTCCAGTAGTGTCTGCTTGTACAGTTCCACATCACGGGAAGTGATCTCATGAAGATGCTTACCAGCGAAATGGGTCTTTAGCTTCTCACATATCCCCTTAGTATTGGCCTCGCCCGCAGCGTGCTTATAGGTACTTGCCAACGATTAGCAATATCTTTATAAGTCAGAAGCCTGCTATTCGTGCTCATCTCCTTGACCTTCACGCTTGATACGTTCCACAATTGGTTTTCCACCCAAGATATTTTCAATAACCGCAATCCTATCAATGTGTCTCAAAATCGAACCGAAGAAAGCTAGGTTATTTCTTATACCCAAATCTGATTTCTTCAAATCAGGAAGCGCTCTGTTAAGGTCACGGATATACGAGCGAAGAATGAACCCGATATTAAGATCGGGGTCACCATAATCACTCAGACCTTTTCGAAGTTTCTCATACTCTTCTTCGTCCAAGCGAATTGAATAATTCTTGAGCGGCATCAAACCTCCGTATTACTTTTTTAGTACATAATAATTACTTTTTTGAGCCATGTCAAGCATTATTTCGCAGTTGAAAGCGCAAAGCCTTTATGCTACTGGCCCTCTTGGCGCGTTCTATGGAGGGAAGGCGAATCTTTTCTTTTTCCGATAAAAGCAGTTCCTTTATTTGCACTTGGAAGCTCTTTACTTGAATGCCCAAGTAAATCCATATTTAAGTTACTGTTAACATTCATAATATTGCAGTTCTTTTTCTTTTTTGCTATCTTGACATATATAGATAAGTTACGATACAATCTTATTGCCGTAACCAAACAAACAATTGGTTATGTTTGGCTTAATAAGATCAAATTAGCTTGGAATTGATCACTGGAAGTCAATTAGAACTGCTTGAGCTTAATTTGGCAGCTTAGTTCTAATTGGGATTAGAAGCGTAACCAAGCAAACAATTGGTTATGTTTGGCTCAATAAGATCAAATTAGCTTGGAATTGATCATTGGAAGTCAATTAGAACTGCTTGAGCTTAATTTGGCAGCTTAGTTCT
>JAJYLU010000138.1 GCA_021787505.1 Nitrospirota bacterium
ACCATATCCCCATGGCTGTGCTGGGGACTATGATCCTCTGCTTCGGGTGGTTCGGTTTTAACGCAGGCTCAACCCTTGCGGGTACTGATTTGAGAATCGGAGTTGTCGCGGTAAATACCATGCTTTCGTCAGTGGGAGGGGCATTTTCCGCAATGATCTACATGTGGATCCTTTACGGCAAGCCTGATATATCGATGTCGGCGAACGGGATGTTGGCGGGGCTTGTAGCGATAACCGCACCCTGTGCATTCGTGAATCCACTTTCAGCGGTCATTATAGGGACTATATCGGGAATCATTTGCTGCGCGAGTGTCTTTTTCGTTGAGAGGGTCCTCAAGGTCGACGATCCGGTCGGGGCCGTCTCGGTGCACGGCGCCAACGGAGCATGGGGACTTCTTTCGTTGGGACTTTTTGCCGACGGCACATACGGCGACGGCCTGAATAACGTTGCCGGTACGGTGAAAGGACTTTTTTATGGTGACGGATCACAGTTCGGCGCACAGATTATCGGGGTTGCCACGTGCTTTATTTTTGTATTTGTCCTGACTTATGTGTTCCTCAAGGTGACGAATAAGATAGTTCCGATGAGAGTTTCCGAGGAAGTTGAGTTCGAGGGCCTCGATCAGAGCGAGGTTGCGGTCACCGCATATCCGGACTTCAATTTAACAAAGACGCACAGATGGGAGAAGTCATGAAAAAGATAGAAGCGGTCATAAAGCCATTCAAGCTGGATGAGGTGAAGGACGCCTTGAACGCGATCGGCATACAGGGCGTGACGGTGACCGAGGTAAAGGGCTTCGGAAGACAGAAGGGCCACGTCGAACTCTACCGCGGGGCTGAATACGACATATCCTTCATCCCAAAGGTCAAGATAGAGGCGGTGGTCGCCGAGGGTATGGTCGAAAAGGCGGTCTCGACGATACAGAAAAAGGCGAAGACCGGCAAGATAGGCGACGGCAAGATCTTCGTCTATTCGCTCGAGCAGGTGATCAGGATAAGGACCGGCGAGACCGGAGATTTCGCGATCTGAGGACACGGCCGGGGACAGGAAGGCCTGTCCCGGCCGTTATGGATCCTGTGCCTTTCCTGCTCCTGATGGCATTCTATTTCCTCATCCTTTTTGTCGCATGCCCCCCCTTCCTCACGCCTTCCCCTCGATAAAACGATAAGAAAAAACAATAGAGACATTTCCCCTTTTTTGCACTAAGATGTGAAATAATACCTTGGTCAAAGGGGCGGTTTCCAGCCCCGTGAGTATAAACCACGGCAACCTTTTTTCGGGGGTGTGATCATGAAAGTAAAAAATCTTCTCGATGCCAAGGGCAAGGACGTTGTTTCGATCGATGCGGCCAGCTCGATCGAGGACGCCATCAGGGTGATGAACGGCAGGAGGATCAGCGCCCTTCTGGTCACCGACCATTGCAATAACGTCGGGATCTTTACGGAAAGGGACGTGGTCCGGGGTTATCTCACCTTCGACGGAAAAAGTTTCAAGGAGATCCCCGTGAAAGACGTGATGACCACGAACCTTATCGTCGCCCAGATGGAAGATGACCTTAATGACGTGATGGCGGTCATGGTCGAAAAGAATATCCGTCATCTCCCCGTGGTCGACGCCGGGAACGTGATCGGGATGCTCTCGATCCGGGACATCATCCAGACCCAGGTGGGCAAGCTCCACTCGGAGATCCATTATCTCAAGGACTTCATCACCGGCGGGTATACCGCATAGCGGTCACAGGCTACTCCCGCGGGAGTCCCGCGCATCTGATAAGTCAGGGGGCCCACTACCGGGCCGCCGCCCTCAGCGTTCCATGATACCTCCGGCCGCCTTTTTTATGTTACATTTAAGTATGGAAAAGGTTTCTACCATCTGTCCCTATTGCGGATGCGGATGCGGACTTTACCTGCACGTCGAAAACGGCCTCATCACCGGAGTTTCCCCGAGCGCCCATCACCCCGTGAACCACGGCAGCCTCTGCGTGAAGGGGTGGAATTGCCATGAGTTTGTCCAGCATCCTGACAGGCTGAAATACCCGCTTGTCAGGAAGGACGGAATACTCCAGAAGTCTTCCTGGGAGGACGCCCTGGATCTGATCGCTTCAAGGCTGTCCGGGACAAAAGAGAAATACGGACCGGACGCCATAGGCATACTCAGCTCCGCGAAGTGCACAAACGAAGAGAACTTCGTGATGATGAAGTTCGCGCGGGCCGTCATCGGGACGAACAATATAGACCACTGCGCACGTCTCTGACACAGCACCACCGTGGCCGGTCTGGCCTCCGCGTTCGGTTCAGGGGCGATGACCAATTCGATCAGCGAGATCGCCGATGCGAGGGTGATCTTTGTGGTCGGTTCGAATACGACCGAGCAGCATCCTATGATTGCGATGCATATGCTCGAGGCGGTCGACAGAGGGGCTACGCTTATCGTAGCCGATCCCCGGAAAACGCAGATCGCCGCGTTCGCCCATACACATCTGAGACAGAGAAGCGGCACTGACGTCGCCCTCCTCAACGGTATCATGAACGTGATCATCGGCGAAGGACTCGTCGATATTAATTTCGTCAGGCGGAGGACGGAGAACTTCGACGAATTTGAAAAAGTGGTTAAGAGATGCACCCCTGAAGTTGCGGAAAAGATAACCGGCGTGCCGGCCTCTGATATCCAAAGGGTGGCGAGGATCTACGCGACAGAGAAACGGTCGATGCTTTTTTATTCGATGGGGATAACCCAGCATGTGACTGGCGTGGACAACGTCCGCTCCTGTGCGAACCTCGTCATGCTGACCGCCCACATAGGCCAGCCGATGACCGGCCTCAATCCCCTGCGCGGCCAGAACAACGTCCAGGGGGCCTGCGATATGGGAGCGTTGCCGGACGTCTATTCGGGATATCAAAAGGTGGCGGATGCCAGGGCGCGGAAGAAATTCGAGTCCGCCTGGAGGAGGAAATTGCCTTCAGCCCCGGGGATGACGATGATAGATATGTTCGACTCGGCACTTGAGGGCAAGCTGAAGGCGATGTATATCGTGGGTGAAAACCCCGTCATGTCGGACCCGGACACCTCGCATGTTATCGAGGCTATCAGGAAACTGGATTTTCTCGTGGTGCAGGATATCTTTATGTCCGAGACGGCGGAACTTGCCGATGTCATACTCCCGGCGGTCACCTTTGCCGAGAAGGACGGGACCTTTACCAACACCGAGCGCAGGGTCCAGAAGGTGAGGAGGGCGGTCCGGCCGATGTACGGCGCGATGCCGGACTGGAAGATCATATCCGAGCTTTCGAAGAAGATGGGGTACGACATGGGTTACCGGGCCGCCCACGAGATCATGGAGGAGGCGGCGCTCCTTACGCCTGTGTACGGCGGGATACTCCACCACCGGCTCGATGCCTTCGGGCTCCAGTGGCCCTGCCCTGATGCGGACCATCCGGGTACCCCCTTCATGCACCGGAAGAAATTTGCGAAGGGTCTCGGCACGTTCAACCCTATAGAATTTACTCCTCCCGACGAGACAACGGACATGGCGTATCCGTTCATCCTTACGACAGGCAGGCTGTACTTTCGTTACCACACTGCCACGATGTGCAGGCGGACGGCGACGCTCGAAAGGGAGGAGCCGGAATGTTTTGTGGAGATAAATCCGAAAGACGCCGGCAGGATCGGCTTAAGGAGCGGGAATTTCGTGAAGGCGGTCTCGCGGAGGGGAGAGATCGTCGTCAAGGCGCTTGTGACCGACAGGACGCCTGAGGGGATAGTGTTCATCCCTTTCCACTTCAGGGAGGCGGCGGTCAATCTTATCACCAGCCCTGCAGTGGACCCGGTCGCGAAGATACCGGAGTTTAAGGTCTGCGCCATAAATCTCGTGCCGGTAATTCCGAAACCCGGCGAGAGGCCGAAGAACCGCTACAACCGCAAAGAAGATCTGAAGATCCTGAACGAACTTTACGAAGAGCCGGAGGTCCCGTCATGAAGGGCGACCTCGTATTAAGCAAGGCCCACCTCTCCTACTGGCTGAGGCAGCTCAGGAAGGAGGCCGACCTGATAGGCCCGCTGCGGTCGACAGACGGCGACATCGTCTTTAGTTCGGTCGAAAATATCCACGATATCGTCGCCGACGGCCCCGCGAACCTGCCTTGCCAGAAGGAGTTCTTATTTCCCCAGAGGGAGGAGATGTATAAATTCTCGCCGAAAGGGACCGAACGCACCGGGAATCACAAAAAAAGGGTCATTTTCGGGATCAGGTCCTGTGATGTGTCGGCGGTCGGGCTCATGGACACGTTCTACGGCGGGCAGTACGAGGACGATTTTTATATGGAGAGAAGGAAGAATACTTCCTTCATATCCATCGCTTGCAACACGCCGGATTCGAGTTGTTTCTGTATCGGCCTAGGCACCGGTCCTTTTCTGAAGGAGGGGTTCGACATACAGCTGACGGACCTTCGAGACAGGTATATGGTCCAGGTAGGCTCTGCAAAGGGCCGGCAGATGATCAAGGGCTTCGGCCATATCTTCAGGAGGCCGAAAAAGGCGGACTATGATGACCAGTACGAGGCGAACCTCAGTAGCCAGTCGAAGTTCGAAAAGAGGATAACCCTCGACAACGTGCGCCGGAAGATCCTCGCAGGGAAGGTCCCTGATTCCTTCTGGGAGGGTGTCGCTTCGAGGTGTTTCCAGTGCGGCGGGTGCGTATATCAGTGTCCCGTCTGCACCTGTTTCAATGTCGTCGACTGGAAGGACGGGGGCGGGGAAAAGGGCGTCCGGATGCGGATATGGGACGGCTGTATGTTCAAGGGGTTCACGAAAATGGCCGGGAACGTATGGCCTGCGGAGCAGATTGCGGCGCGGACGAAGCGCTGGTATTTTCATAAGCTCCTGTACTGGCCCGGGCAGTCCGGCAAATTCGGATGCGTGGGGTGCGGCAGGTGCACTATCACCTGCCCGGGGAAAATCGACATGGCGACTGTGGCGAACCGGCTGGAGAAGAAGGACTGAGAGAAGGGCGCGGGACCCTGAAAAATACAAAGGTGCATTGGACATGAAAGATACGATAAGAAAGAAAAACGGCAACCGCGGGGAACTTTACTCACCGGTGATGGCGAGGGTCCTTGACGTGGTCGAGATGACCTCGGACGTCAAGCTTATCAAGGTCGAAAAACCGAAAGGTTTTTCCTATAGTCCCGGCCAGTTTCTCATGGTCTCTGTCTGGGGCGCGGGGGAGGCCCCTATTTCGATTACGTCCACCGAAGGCGTCCACGAGGAGATAGAGCTCTGCATAAGAAAAGTCGGCCTCGTCACGTCCGCGCTGCACAACCTTAAGCCGGGCGGTCTGATGGGCATCCGCGGCCCTCTGGGCAACAGGTTCCCCGTTGAGATGGCCCTGGGTAAGGATATCCTCTTTGTCGCGGGAGGCATCGGACTAGCGCCTTTGCGGTCGCTGGTGAACTTTGTTCTTGTGAGAAAGGGCGATTTCGGCAGGGCGGCAATGATATACGGTTCGCGGAGCCCCTCCGAGGTGCTCTTCAGAGACGATCTGAAGGGATGGGCGGCAAAAGGGATGGACATCACTGTGACGATTGACAGAAAAGCGGAGGGGTGGAGGCAGAACGTCGGCCTTGTCACAGAATTTCTGGGCAAGCAGAAAATTCCGATCAAGGAAGGATATGCCTTCATTTGCGGGCCGCACATCATGATAAAGAACGTGATGAGGGACCTCTCCCTCATGGGTATGCCGACGACCCACATCGTTACGACCCTGGAGGCCCATATGAAATGCGGAGTGGGCAAGTGCGGGCACTGCTATATGGACGGGAAGTACATCTGCACGGACGGACCGGTATTTGAGTATCCCGAATTGAAGAAGTCCGGCGCGTTTTAG
>JAJYLU010000139.1 GCA_021787505.1 Nitrospirota bacterium
GGGGTAAGAGCGTCCCTCAGGTCATGGCGAAAGAGTGTCGCCTTAACCCAGAGGAAATCGGTCATGTTCGATTCCAGCCCCACCTGGTATGACCAGACGCTCTCCGACTTTAAATCTGGGTTTGGGTCGAGAAACACACCTCCGCCAGACGTAAACGAAAGCGGTGGAATGGTAAATCCTCGTGCTACTGATGCTCTCAGAATTGTTTTGTCCAGAAGCTTGTATGTGACCCCGATGCTCGGGCTCGTGAAAGAGCCTGTGATATTGTTATGGTCGAGCCTGATGCCTGGCGTAACCGTAAATTTACCAAGGGAAACCGTATCGTTCGCATACACCGCCCATTTGTCGATAGAAGGGCTCGTCGTTAGAGAAAAAATACCATCAAAGCTTTGGTCGAGGGTACCTCTGCTGAATTCAACGCCGAGGACCCCGGTATGTATCCCGTGCGTCCAGACGAGCTTGCCGTTCCCTGCAGTCGTCTTTTCGTCATAGGTGATATGCGAGAAGACTTCGCCCGTGCTCAGGACATCGTTAAGCTGAATAAATTTCTGTTTGAACGTGTAAAAAGATGCCTGAAAGCTGACTTCCGAATTTATCGCTGCGTCGAGCGAACCGGTCGCAAAAAAGGCGCGTATGATGCCTTTAGAAGTAAAGTCAAAGTCGACGGAATCGAGGAATTTTTGGTGAGGCTCGCTATAGCCGGCAGTAAATCCGAGATTCACTTCTTTGGAGATTTCGACCTTGAATTTCGAATAAAGGCCGTAATTATCGAACGACCTGTTGTCTCTGAGACCGTCCGACCGCTGCTTGCCCCCGAATAAATAATATCCGACAGGACCTGCCTTGCCGGAGACTTCGCCGTTATAGTCCTGGGTATTCCTCTCGCCGTACGAGCCGCTCAGGGTCCCTGAAGGCACGGCATTGTCCCCGGCATTCTTCGTGATGATGTTGATAACACCTCCCAGCGACGAACCCCAAGCCGAGGACGCAGGGCCTTTAATGATCTCGATGCGGTCAATTATCCTGACCGGTATCGAATTCGTCTCTGCGCCGCCCTCTGCGAGAAAATTCCAGGTGACACCGTCGACCAGGACAAGGACATGCCTGCTCTCAGAGCCCTGGATATGCAGGACAGATGGACTCCCGAAGTCCTGGTTCGAAAAATCGACGAAGACCCCTGTCACCCTGTTCAGGACCTCGGCAACCGTGTGTGCGTTCATGTCCTCGATCTCTTTTGCGGTGACCACAGTCATGTTCTCGGCCACCTGAGAGATCGGCTTCTCATGCCTCGTGGCAGACTGAACGTAGAGGTCCTTCTCGTCCCAGAAGAGGAGGAGCTCCTTCTTTGTCAATTCGGCGGCAGACATCCCTCCGCCTTCGGTCTGATTACCGGCGTCTGTCTCGGAGGAAAAACCTGCGGCAGGGAATAAGAACGAATAAAAGGCAAATACTGCAACGGCGACAACAAAGCATTTCTTTGCCATATGCCTCCCCTTGCTTAGTCCCATAAAATATCATTTGGCTCCTGATTTGTCAACGGTAAACGCCCGTGAAATCGGCGTTATAAAGTTTCTATAAAAGGCACCGGAGCGATTGTCTTTGGGGGGAAAAATAACCGACAATGCGCATAGGCCCAGCCGAGCGAGCATCATATCCAAAACTGTTTGCCCATCGGAGATCGAGGAATAGCCGAGGGCCTGCTCCGGGTCGGCGACAAGTTAAGTCGCGTGCAAAGATCCCGTCGCTTTGAGTATAATATTGAATTCAAATCTTACTGCCGAGGGAGTAACGTATGATGCGTGTGGGTTTTGTAGGATGGCGCGGCATGGTAGGTTCGGTGCTCATGGGCCGCATGCGCGAAGAAAAGGATTTCGATCTCGTCGAGCCGGTCTTTTTCACGACCTCGAACGTGGGAGGCAAGGCCCCCGAAGTCGGCAAGGCCGCGCCCGCGCTCAAAGACGCAAAGAAGATCGACGAACTGAAGGCGATGGACACAATCGTCTCCTGCCAGGGAGGCGAATATACAAAGGAAATCTTCCCCAGACTGCGGGCTGCCGGCTGGAACGGCTACTGGATCGACGCTGCCTCGGCGCTCCGCATGGACAAGGCTGCGATCATCGTCCTCGACCCGGTCAACAGGAACGTTATCAAACAAGGTCTCGCCAAGGGGGTAAGGAACTATATCGGCGGCAACTGCACCGTCTCCCTGATGCTTATCGCCCTCGGCGGTTTATACGAAGCAGGGCTGGTCGAGTGGATGTCGGCCATGACCTACCAGGCGGCCTCAGGCGCAGGCGCCCAGAATATGCGCGAGCTTATCAGCCAGATGGGCTCGGCGCACGGCTCGGTGAAAAACCTTCTCGAAAACCCTTCGAGCGCGATCCTCGAGATCGACCGCACGGTCGCCGAACATGTCCGCTCCGCCGTCTATCCCACGAAATTCTTCGGCGCGCCCCTTGCCTGCTCGCTTATCCCGTGGATCGACGTGCAGCTCGAAAACGGCCAGAGCAAAGAAGAATGGAAGGGCCAGGCAGAGACGAACAAGATACTCGGCCGCGAAGATAACCCGATCCCGATCGACGGCATCTGCGTGCGCATCGGCGCCATGCGCTGCCACAGCCAGGCTCTTACCCTCAAGCTCACGAAAAACGTGCCGCTCGACGAAATCAACGACATGATCGCCCGCCACAACCAATGGGTAAAGGTAGTGCCGAACGAGCGCCAGATCACGATTCGCGAACTCACCCCCGCCGCGGTGACCGGGACGCTCACGGTGCCTGTGGGGCGTCTGCGCAAGATGAACATGGGGCCGCAGTACCTTGCCGCCTTCACCTGCGGGGACCAGCTCCTCTGGGGCGCCGCGGAACCCTTGAGGAGGATGCTCCGGATACTCGTGGAAAGATAAGCGCCAACGCAACTGCATCTTTATAACATTTACTGCAGCGGTAAGATAGATATTAACGGTCTCATAATAGAATATGCATTGCAGTCGACTACTAATTTCATAACCCCTCCTAACCTCCCCTTACCTCAAGGGGAGGAACGTATAGCCCCTCTTAGGTTAAGAGGGGGCAGGGGGAGTTACTTTGGTTCATTTCGTTTCATCAGATGTCAACACTATTTTGAGACTATTACTAGTGGAGAGAATGAAGTCGCACGCAGATATCATTATAAGAGCTGACCACGTCCTCACGATGGACGGGGACCTTACCGTCATAGAAGACGGTGCAGTGGCCGTAATCGGCGAAAAGATCGCGGCAGTCGGGCCGGCCGATGAGATACTTGGACGATATGTGTCCGCCGAAGTGATCGGCGGTACGGGCTTCGTCGCATTTCCTGGACTTGTGAATACCCATACCCATTCCCCCATGGTTTATTTCAGGGGGCTTGCCGACGACCTGCCGCTCAAGGACTGGCTCGAAAAACATATCTGGCCCGCGGAAGAGAAATGGCTGGGTCCGGAATTCGTCGGAGATGCCGTAGAACTCGCCTGCCTCGAGATGCTCAAGTCCGGCATTACCGCCTTTAACGACATGTATTTTTACGGAGACCGGATCGCGGCTGCGGCCAGGAAGATCGGGATGAGGGCGGTTGTGGGCGCCGGGATACTCGACTTTCCGACGAGGACCACGCAGACTCCGGCCGAATATCTGGAAAAGGCCGAATCCTTCATCAGAAACTGGAAAGACGACGAGTTCATCATCCCTTGCGTTGCGCCCCATTCACCCTATGCCTGCAGCGCAGAGACCCTGCGCAGGGCCAAGGCCTTGTCCGAGGCATATGGGGTCCCCCTCCATATGCATATCTCCGAGACAGAATGGGAAGTCGCGCAGATCATGGCCCTGCACCGCAGCCGGCCGGTCACATATCTCGACTCCCTTGGGTTTCTGGATGAGACAGTTACCGCCGCCCACTGCATCTGGCTCGAGGACGAAGAGATCGAGGTCCTTGCGAAAAAAGGGGTCTCGGTGGCCCACTGCATGGAGAGCAACCTCAAACTGGCATCGGGATTTGCCCCGGTGGTGACGATGCTCGCCGAGGGAATAAGGGTAACCTTCGGGACCGACGGTGCGGCTAGCAATAACGACCTGAATATCCTGAGCGAGATGTCGACGACGGCCAAGGTCCATAAGGCAATCGCAAAAGACCCGACGGTCCTGAACGCCCGCCAGGTGACTCTTATGGCCACCCGTTGGGGGGCCGAGGCGCTGGGTATGGGCGACAAGACCGGCAGTATCGAAACCGGCAAGGCTGCGGACATCGTCCTTGCCGACATGAAAAAGCCCCACCTGACGCCGATATATGATATCTTTTCCCACCTCGTCTATTCGATGAACGCCGCGGACATCGATACCGTGATCATAAACGGCAAGATAATCCTTCGGGCCCGTTCGCTGGTCACCGGCGATGAGGCGGAGATCATGCGGAAGGCCGCTTCGTGGGGAAAAAAGATCAGGGCAGGAAACTCTGCGTAGCGAAAGGTGAGCCGGTCAATGCGACTGCTCTTTATCGGCGATTCTTTGATAGAGTTCTTCGACTGGAGTAGACGCTTTTCCGCTCACGAGGTCTCTAACTTCGGTATAGCCGGCGAAACGGCGGAAGGGCTCTATCGAAGGCTCGACATAATTATCGGGAAGGTATCTTCCCCCGACTTTGTCTTCATCATGACCGGTATCAACAACCTCTCGATGGATGACCGCGGTTTTGTCAAGACCTATGCCGCGATTATCGCGCGGCTGAAGACCCGCTATCCCGCAACCCGCATATTTGTCCACAGCCTCCTGCCTGTCTGCTATCCCTTCATCCCGAACGACGAGATCAGGGCGATGAACAAGGAACTGCGCTGCCTCGCCGAGCGGGAAACAGTAGGCTATGTGAATATCCATCCGATTTTTCTGGACGAAAGGGGCGAGCCCAAGACGTCCTGTTTCGAGGAAGACGGTGTTCACCTCAGCGACGAGGGATACCTGATATGGTCCGCAAGGATAGAGGAGATCATCAGGGCAGCAGGGGTTAATGTCGCATAGCGGAGGGCAGACATGCTGGAAAAACGCCATACAATCGGCAGGATTTGATTCTGATTCACGCATGCGTAAGTCACGCGCATTATGTTTTCATAAAAAGGTGGCCTGGTCTGTCCGGCTTTATTAGCGGGGCCTCGACTATGGCTGTTTTTCATCACATCTGCCCTCCTGGATACTTTTTTTTTGCAGCGTAAGATTGACCTGTCCGATGCAGCCATTACCACCGGAGGGAGGCGACTCAGCACCGTCCGTCTTAGTTCGATTCAAAAAAGCGCTGGAATGTTGTAGAGTATGTGCAGGAATAGAAAAGGGGGTACAATCATGAGCATTTTGCCCGAGGGCGAACAACTGAGAAGGGCGATCAAATGGATATCGGACCAGCGGTCGGAGAATCCGAAGGCAATGCTTCCGGCGTTGATCGGAGAGGCCTGCCTGAAATTCGATCTTTCCCCGAAGGACTCGGACCTTCTCGCAAACTTCTACGCCGAACAGAAGAAGGAGAAGAAGAACTGAGTCCTTGCCCCGTGACTATTATCCCGTCTCACGGCGTGCAAGGCTTTTTTTCTGACTGATTCTCTCTGCCGATTTGTAAGCAATGTAATATTTGTAGACATTGGCCACGTATTGGACGGTCTCCCATCCTGTTTCCCGGAGCGCGACTTTTTCGACATTGAAGAACCATTTGTTGGGGTCAAGCCCCATTTCACCCGCCTTTTGCCGCAATGCCTCTATCCTGACAGGACCGGCATTGTAAGCGGCGAGGGCAAAATCGATCCTGTCAGCCGGGGTGATGCCGGGATCGTTGAAATATGTATCCCGTAGATAGGCGAGATATTTCACTCCCGCCTGGATATTGC
>JAJYLU010000140.1 GCA_021787505.1 Nitrospirota bacterium
CTCTGCCCAGAGGATCCCATTTCAGCAGGGGATCATCGAGCAAAATGGAGCCGGATTCGGAAGGCACCAGCCTGTTTGCCCATGTGAGTATCTCTCTCAGGATGACACCAAGGTCCACGGCATAGCCGGCGCCTCCGTGCCGCTTTTTCCTGTTGAGCAGCCGCGCAAGAGTAGGCACATCAGCGATATTGACCTTCATCTCAGCAGCACCTGAATGAATTTTCCCGTGTCATTATTCCGCAACTTCCAATAAAGTCTATCATAAAAAAGGCCGATATGTGAGATGTCGCAGGAGAAAAGCGCCCTCAGAGATCAGGGGTCCGGAACCGTAACCGGTCCGTCATTGAAATAAAATCTGAATAGACATCCTCCACCGTAGAGGAAGCGGTTACCTTCACCCTGCATACGTCACATCCAGCCGCAGCATAATGCCCTATCAGGGGAGCGGTGCGTTCATGGAATATATCCAATTTCCTTCTGACCATTTCGATTTTGTCGTCCGTCCTTCCCGAGCGGTCGCCGCCTGTGTTCTCCCCAATCCTCCGGAAGACATCCTCCGCCTCGCAGTCCAGGACGATGACCGCCTCGGTCTTCACCTTTCTGTCCATGTCCCTCGCCTGGTCCGTATGACGCGGCAGCCCGTTGAGGACCAATATGTCAGTCCCGCTGAAGTCCCTGTCCCGCAGGAACATGTCGATTATCTTTTCGGCTATATGGAAATGCTCGTTCTCAAGAAGCGCCCCCTTTTCGAGCACGTCCTTAATGAAGGAGTGCTCTTTACGCGAAAAGCCGTCTGGGGCTGTTTCATGCCCGGCAATCGCACGGAGTTGATGGCCGAAATCGAAATGGAAGCACCGCCTCCCATCAAAACCGCGTTTTTCGAGATACCCGCCGAAAGGCGTCTTGCCGACACCTGTGGGACCGATCAAAAGCATTGCCCGGACGTTCATTCTATCAACCTTGCAGTCTGCACTAAAAACATATATACACTCGTACTAGGTCCCTTTTTTCAGCGCCCTTTCGACCGTCCTGATCGCACAGAACTCCCCGCACATACTGCAGACTTCCGATTCCGTCGGCGGGATCTCGGCACGCCACTCCCTCACCTTGTCGGGATTAAGACTGAGTGCGATCTGGCCGTTCCAATCAAGTGCCTTTCTGCATCGGGCCATCTTTATATCCACATCCATCGCACCCTTTATGCCCTTGGCGATGTCTGCCGCATGGGCCGCGAGTTTGGACACGATTACGCCTTCCTTCACGTCTTCTATGGTCGGCAGGCGGATATGCTCCGAAGGAGTCACGTAACAGAGGAAATCCGCGCCTGCAGCGCCTGCAACCGCACCGCCGATCGCGGCGGTGATATGATCATACCCCATGCCGATGTCCGTAACGAGGGGACCAAGCACGTAGAAAGGCGCCCCTTTGCATATCTCTTTTTCGAGCCGGACGTTCAGCTCTACCTGGTTCAGGGGCACATGTCCCGGCCCCTCGATGATCACCTGCACGCCGCTTTCGACCGCCTTGTCGCGCAACTCCCCGAGTGTCAGAAGTTCTTCGATCTGCGTGCGGTCCGTCGCGTCGGCAAGACACCCCGGGCGCATGCCGTCGCCGAGGCTCAGGGTCATGTCATGTTCCCGTGCGATTTCAAGGAGCCTGTCATACTGCTCATAGAGGGGATTGTCCTTACCGTTATAGATCATCCATTCCAACAGGAACGACCCCCCCCTGCTCACGATATCGAGTATCCTGCCTTCGGCCCTCAGGCGGTCGACCGCCTTCATCGTCAGACCGCAATGAACCGTGACGAAATCCACGCCGGAGGAGGCATGCTCCTCGATCACACGGAAGAGGTCGTCGGCCGTCATCCGCGAGATCGCGCCTTTTTCTTCAGCGGCCCTGACCGCCGCCTCGTAGATGGGCACAGTGCCGATCGCGATCGGAGACTTCCTGAGCATCATAGCCCGCAGTTCCCTTATCGGGCCCCCGGTCGAAAGGTCCATCACCGCATCGGCTCCGTACTTGACGAGGGCATTAAGTTTTTCCATCTCTTCCTCTATCGAAACCCTGTCCTTCGACGTGCCGATATTGGCGTTGATCTTGGTCCGCAGGCCTCTGCCGATGGCGATCGGCTTTATCCTGCGGTTCCTGTTCAGGGGGATGACGCTCACCCCCGAGGCGATATCCGCTGAAAGCGCCTCGGCGGAAACGCCTTCCGCTGCCGCTGCCTCTTTCACCTCTTCGGTAATGATGCATTTTCTTGCCAGTTCGATTCTCGTCATTTCAATAGCCTCATAAACTCTTCCGCACTTGATTTAATGTCGCCAGACGCGAGGATAGCCGATATAAGGGCCACGCCGGAAGCGCCCGCCTCCACGACCTCCTCAACCCTCTCCCTTGTGATGCCGCCGATCGCAAATACCGGTATCGCCACCTCTTCCCGTACCTCCCGGAGAGGCCTAACCCCGATCGGCTTTCCGTAACGCATTTTGGAAGGCGTCTCGTAAACCGGCCCGAGAGTGATAAAATCGGCGCCTTCCGCTTCGGCCCTTCGGGCCTCCTGGATGCTGTGCGTCGAAACGCCTATCAGCATCGATTCACCTGCTGCCCTTCTCGCTGCGGGCAAGGGAATGTCCGCACTTCCAATGTGCACGCCGTCGGCATCGGCCGCGAGGGCCACGTCGACCCTGCCGTTGACGAAAAGCTTGGCGCTGTATTCCCTTGTTACTGCCCGGAGCGCGTATGCCATTTCGAGCAGTTCCCGCGTCCCCAGGTCTTTTTCCCGAAGCTGCACCGCCCTCACCCCACCCTTCAGGGCGCTCCCGACCGCCGCCGGCAGCGTCGCACCTGTACCCAGAAGGCTCCTGTCCGTTATCAGATACAACTGAAAATCTATCTCTCTTAGCACCGCCGGGCTACAGCATCCCTTCTATCGGGCTGCTTGCGGTCGCGTACAACTTTTTCCCTATCCTTCCAGCTCGGTATGCAAGCCGTCCCGCGATTACAGCATGCTTCATCGCGGAGGCCATCGCAATCGGGTCCTTCGCGCCGGCGATCCCGGTGTTGATCAGGACCGCATCGCAGCCGAGTTCCATCGCAAACGCGGCGTCGGATGCCGTTCCCACCCCCGCGTCGACAACGACCGGCACTTTCACCGCAGTCTCGATTATGATCCGTATGTTGTAGGGGTTGCGAATGCCGAGTCCCGATCCAATCGGCGCGCCGAGAGGCATGACCGCTGCCGCACCGGCGTCCTCGAGACGCTTTGCCATAATAGGGTCGTCGTTTGTATAGGGCAGCACGATAAACCCTTCTTTTGCGAGAATCTCGGTAGCCTTGAGAAGTCCGATCGTATCGGGAAAGAGCGTCCTTTCATCTCCGATCACCTCGAGTTTCACCAGGTCGGAAATCCCGGCTTCCCTGGCAAGCCTCGAATACCGGAGTGCGTCTTCCACTGTATAGCATCCCGCCGTATTCGGCAGTATCTTGTATTTTTTCGGGTCTATATAATCGAGGAGGTTTTCGGCCTTTCTGTCCGTTATGTTCACCCTCCTGACGGAGACAGTAACCACATCCGCGCCTGACGCCTCGACCGCCCTTTTCGTTTCTTCAAAGTCCTTATACTTGCCGGTCCCCACCCAGAGCCTCGAACGGAACTCTATGCCCTTGATCACCAGATTGTCTTCCATTCATCCTCCTCCGACGAAATTCACGATTTCGACAGTGTCGCCGTCTCTTAGCAGGAAACAGGCGTAGTCCTGTTTTTTTATGACGGACATATTCACTTCGACCGCCACTTTTCCCCTCTCGATCCGCAGCGCGTCGAGGAGTTCGCCGACCGTGGCCGCCTGCAGGTTTTCTACCGTCTCGCCGTTTATTTTCAGCCTCATAAAAAACAAAAAACCGCATCCCTTCCGGGATACGGTCGCCTTCAGCTTTCCTTCCCTACTCCCTACGCCGGAATTATCCGTATCAGGTTCAAGGGGTCTCTCCCGCAAAACGAGAAACTCTCAGGCATAAAGCCTCCCCCAAGGGTCTTTTAAGTATAGAGCAGCATAGGATTCGTTGTCAAATAAAGCCTGGCGCGATAGGGTACCGTGCCAGCGCAAAAAAAAAGGCGCCGGAAACATCCGGCGCCTTTTCGCCATAAACGACAAGTCATTAGCAATGTTGTCCCATCAAGGGAGCCAGGGACATGTCATTTGCGACAAAGTTGTTATCGCCGGTTTCGTAATACGCTATAGTCACTTCGTCCCCGATCTTCAGGTTGCTGAAGGATTCGAGTTTACCGCACTTCGAAACGGTCGCGTGAAGCTTAGCGTATATTGATCTTATGCGCAAGGCACCCCGCGCCGAAGCCGTTATCAACGTTCATCACCGCAATTCCGGGGACGCAGGAGTTCAGCATGGCAAAAAGCGCGGTCAGACCGCCGAGGCTCGTACCGTATCCGGTCGAGGTGGGCACCGCAATTATCGGCTTGTCTGTCATCCCCCCTACGACGGAAGGCAGCGCCCCTTCCATCCCGGCCACCACGACAATCACACGCGCCTCCTTGACACGTTCGACGCTGTCGAGAAGCCTGTGCAGGCCTGCGACACCCACATCATAGACAGTGGCCACTCTGCTGCCGAGAAAAGAAGCGGCGACCGCAGCCTCCTCCGCAACGGGAATATCCGATGTGCCCGCGCTAAGCACAAGGACGCTGCCCTTTTTTTTCTTCGCTGCCCCCACCGATATCACTCCCGATGCGGGATAAAATACCGCGCCCTTTATACCAAGGGCATCATAGACGCTCTGCGTCGCCTTTGTGACGAGAAAGGCCTTGCTCTTTTTGTACATTGCCTTCGCAATGGCAACAACCTGTCGCTCGTTTTTTCCAGCAGCGAAGACCACCTCGGGGACGCCCTGTCTCAGGTGCCGGTGATGATCGATCCTTGCGAAATGCATGTCTTCGTACGGCAAGTGCTTAAGGCGTGCAAGCGCGTCTCGGACCGGTAGCGTGCCTTTTCTGACGGAATCGAGAATCCCTTTGATCGTTTCGCTGTCCATGGCCGGATCAGAATTCAGGGCGCAGGGCGCGGTTCATCAGGACGCTGACCGCCTCGGCAGGGCCCTTGTCCTTGTAGATGACCTTATAGACCTGTTCCACAATCGGCATCTCGACGTCGAATTTCCGCGAGAGCTCGAAGGCCGACAGCGCCGTCGCCACCCCTTCGGCAACGCTCTTTGTAGAAGAGAGTATCTCGGACAGCTTCATCCCCCGCCCCAGCTTGATGCCGACGGAATAGTTTCTCGAAAGCGGACCGGTGCAGGTGAGCACGAGATCTCCTATGCCACTCAGTCCCGAAAAAGTCCTCTTGTCCGCACCCATGCGCTCGCCCAGCCTCGTCATCTCCGCAATACCCCGCGTAATGAGCGCGGCCCTGGCATTGTGGCCAAGACCGAGCCCGTCGCATATTCCGGAGGCGATGGCGATGACGTTCTTCAGCGCACCGCCCAGCTCTACACCAAGCATATCGGTATGGGTATAGACCCTGAAATAGCCGGTATTGAAAATCTCCTGCAGAAGGAGTGCCGTCTCGTCGTTATTGGTCGCCAGTGTCACGGCGGTCGGAAGTTTGTTGATCACCTCCCGGGCGAAGCTCGGCCCGGAAAGCACCGCGATCTGCCTCCCCGTAATTTCGTTGAGGACCGAAGAGACGGTCAGCAGTGACCCGTGCTCGATCCCTTTCGAAGCGCTGACGATGACCGCCTTTTCGTGGATATACCCCGCAGCCCCGCTGAATACCGGGCGAGTAAACTGGGTCGGGACCACGTTCAGGATATAACGGGCCTTTCTCATCGCCTCTTCGATATCATGCGTCGCCC
>JAJYLU010000141.1 GCA_021787505.1 Nitrospirota bacterium
ATCGTATTTCGCATGAAGGCAGTCATGGCATTGCCGACTTCGAGATCGCCCGTCGTCACGGGTTGACCGCCCTTGTCAAAGGCAACGGTGATATTATTCAGGCGCCGTTTGAGGTCTGCGAGATCGTTCGCCACGGAAAGAATGGCCATACACTCTGAGCCCACTGCGATGCCGAACTTCGATTGCATCATGAAGCCGTCCTGCCGTCCTCCGATCCCGATAATGATATTACGGAGACTCTGGGCGCAGAAGTCCATGATCCAGCCCATCTCCACACGTGTGGGGTCTATATTGAGACGCCTCATCTTGGTAAGACGCTCCAGCTGCTCGTCGTTGTAATTGCGCTCGTGCTGCATCCGCGCAGTGACGGCGACCATCGCAAGATTGTGGGCGTTCATGATGTCGTTGATGTCGCCGGTGAGTCCGAGGGAAAACTCCGTCATCGGGATCAGAAGGGAGTTGCCGCCGCCTGCCGCTGTGCCCTTTACGTTCATCGTTGGTCCGCCGGACGGCTGGCGCAGCGCCCCGCCTACGTTTACGCCGCGCTTACCCAGGCCCTCCATCAGGCCGCAGGAGGTGGTGCTTTTGCCCTCGCCAAGGGGGGTAGGGGTGATAGCGGTCACCTCGATGTACTTGCCGTCAGGCCTGCCTTTGAGGCGGTCGATGACTTTGAGAAAGTCTATCTTGGCGAGGCGGCCCATGGGAAGCATCTCGTCCTTGTGCAATCCCAACCGCTCCCGCCACTCTTCAGTAGTGGGCATGTTCTTCTCGGCTTCCTCGGAAATCTGCCAGTCAGCTAATTTCGTTGCATCATACGGCATAGTACGTCCTCCTTTTGCGTGCATGATATTTCATAACGTAACAGCAGGTTGTCGGTCAATAGGGCAATTAGGTCACTTGCAAACGAAATATTCCGTGCAAGTCCCGGCCGCATCACTTAATAACTTATGAGTGCATTCAAGAACTTGTCGTTCATCCGCCTGAGGTTCTTACACATCACCAGGGCGATCTTCTTCATGATTTTGAACGCGAGTGCGGGATCATCCTTTTCCATTTTCTCAAAATCTTCCTTGCCCAGGAGAAGTATCTCCGTGTCTTCCACGGCAAACGCCGAGGCCTCGTGTTTTCTTTTTTCAAGGATCGAGAGTTCGCCGAAAAAATGCCCCTTCGCGAAAGCCGCGAGGGTCTGTTTCCAGCCGTCTGTCGTTACCTTCGAAATCTCGACTTTGCCCGAATGGATAAGGTAAAGCCCTTTTGTGTCTTCCTTTTCCTTGAAAATGGCTTCACCTTTTTTCACATGGAGCTTCCGGATCGCCTTGGACATCCTGGTCAGCTCCTGGGTGTTGAGATCCTCGAGAAGAACCTGCTGTTTCAATAACTTGTTCATGCCTATTCTCCTTAGGCCTGAGCTATTTTTTCCCCCAGGCTTAGATAATCAGGTATTTTACCTGTTTTGAAAGAAAAAGGAAAAAAATAAAAAAAGTCAGCGCCCCAAACTTCCGGATTACTGCCCGCCGTGCCCGGTCTCAATTTTCACGGCGCAGACCTTTAGTTCAGGTATCTTGCAGACCGGATCGAGTTGGGGGTTGGTCAGTATATTGGCGGCGGCCTCCCTGTAATGGAAGGGAATAAATACCAATCCCTCAGAGGGTCTTTCGGACACAAGGGCCTTGAGGTCGATGCTCCCTCTCCTGGAAGTGACCCTTACTGTATCACCATCGGCTACCTTGAGCCTTTCGGCATCGGCCGGATTTATTTCGACATAGGCTTCGGGCGCCACAATATTCAATTCTTTAACTTTCCTGGTCATGGAGCCCGTATGATACTGAAAGAGCTGCCTCCCCGTGGTGAGTATAAACGGATATTCTTTGTCGGGAAGTTCCTTCGACGGCTCATAGCTCACCGGAGTGAACGAGGCCTTACCTCTTGGAAAGCCTCCCTTAAAGAGATAGGGCGTCCCGGGATGGTCGAGCGTCGGGCAGGGCCACTGGAGCCCCCATTTTTCGATTCTGCCGTAGGTGATTCCCGCTACCGCCGGCCAGAGTCCCCCTATCTCCCGCAATACTTCTTCGATGAGATTATATTTCATGTCATACCCCATACGGCGGGACAGCTCAAGGATGATCGTGGAATCCTCTCTTGCTTTTCCGGGAGGGTTCAGCGCCTTTTTTACCCGCTGGACCCTTCTCTCGGTGTTGGTAAAGGTGCCGTCTTTTTCTGCGAAACAAGCAGAAGGAAGGACCACATCGGCAAGCTGCGCTGTTTCTGTCATAAAAATATCCTGAACCACGAGGAACTCAAGGTTCTTCAAGGCCTTCACGGTGTGGTGAGTATCAGGATCGCTCATCACCGGGTTTTCTCCCATGATATACAGCGCCTTTACCTTATCTTCCATGGCGGCATTCATCATCTCCGTAGCCGTAAGGCCCGGCTTGTCAGAGAGTTTTGCATCCCAGGCGGTCTCGAACTTGGCCCGTATGCTTGGCAGGTCTACCCTCTGATAACCGGGATATTGGTTGGGGATGCAGCCCATGTCGGTCGCGCCCTGGACATTGTTCTGTCCCCTCAGGGGGTTCACCCCGGTACTTTCCCTCCCGAGGTTGCCGGTCATAAGGGCGAGGTTTGCTATTGCGAAGACGTTCTGCGTGCCGTGCGCATGCTGCGTAATGCCCATGGTGTAATAGATCGCCGGTCTTTTTGCCTTTCCGTATAATAGGGCCGCACTCACAATATCCTTTTTTGGTACCCCGGTGATCTTCTCGACCTTTTCCGGAGAGTAGTCAGCGAGACTTTTCCTGAAGGTATCGAAGCCCTCGGTCCATTCCTTTACAAAGCCTTTGTCCACCAGTTGCTCTTGCAGCAGTACATGCATCATCCCGTTGAGAAGGGCCACATCGGTTCCGGGTTTATGCTGCATCCAGACAGTAGAAAAGCGGACGAGATTTATTTTCCTTGGGTCGGCAACGATGATCTTTGCGCCCTTTCTTACCGCCTTCTTCATCCTCAGGCCGATGATCGGGTGGGTCTCGGTGGTGTTCGATCCTATGACGAAGAGGACGTCGTTATTCTCGATCTCCGGGATCGAATTGGTCATCGCCCCTGATCCGAATACAGTGGCCAGACCGGCCACAGTGGCGCTGTGTCAGAGACGGGCGCAGTGATCGACGTTGTTCGTTCCCACCGCGGCCCTCATGAACTTTTGGAAGAGGTAGTTCTCCTCATTCGTGCACCTGGCTGACGAAAGCCCGGCGATAGAATCCGCGCCGTACTTTGCTTTTACTTTCCCGAGCCTGTCCGCAATGAAGTCAAGAGCTTCATCCCAGGTAGCCTCCTTCAACTGGCCTTCTTCCCTGATTAAGGGCGTCTTCAGCCTGGCGGCATTGTTAATGAAGCTGTATCCGAAACGTCCCTTGGGGCAGAGCCATCCTTCGTTAAGCGTGTCTTCTCTGGAAGAGACGCGGATGACCTCATTCCTTCTCACATGAAGCGTAATGCTGCACCCGCAGCCGCAGTAAGGGCAGATCGTTTCGATCTCCTTGATATCCTTCTGCCGGCCCCTCTGTCCCCACGCCTTTCCGGTCAGCGCACCTGTGGGGCAGACCGAAACGCACTGACCGCAGAATTCGCAATCAAGGTTTTTTTCGAAAGGGGGGCAAACTTTTGCATTGAAGCCCCTGTAGGCGATGTCTATTGCACCAACACCCTGCACCTCGTCGCAAATGCGGACACATTTCCCGCATAGAATACATTTTTCCATGTTTCTTTCGATGAAAGGATTGTCATCTTTCTTGGCATAGACCCTTCGTTCACCGTCCAATCGGTTCTCCCTTATGCCGTAGAAATACGCCAGTTCCTGAAGCGTGCAGTCACCCGCTTTCTCGCAGACCATACAGTCATTGGGATGGTCCGACAGTATAAGTTCAAGGATCGTCTTGCGCAGTTTCTCGATAGTGGGGGACGTCGTCGTGACCTCCATCCCCGCTGCAACCGGCGTTGTGCAGGATGTCACGGGTCTGTTGATTCCCTTCACGTCAACGATGCAGAGCCTGCAGCCGCCGTAGGGCGTAAGTTTAGGGTGATGGCAGAGGGTGGGGATGGGAATATCGGCGAACCTGGCCGCATCCAGAATAGTCGTCCCCTCAGGGACCGAAACCGGCAAACCATTTATGCTCAGGTCTATCATAATTCTTATCCCTTGCCTATTGCTTTAAATTTGCACGCCTCGAAACATGCCCCGCATCTCACGCAGATATCGGCGTCGATTGTGTGGGGCTGCTTCTTTTCCCCGCTTATGGCGCCGGCGGGACAAACTCTCTTGCATGCCCCGCAGCCCTTACAGAACTCGGCGAGTATGACGTATGAAAGGAGGTCCCTGCAAACACCCGCTGGACATTTCTTCTTTGTGATATGGGCCTCATATTCATCCCGGAAATACCGTATCGTACTCAATATCGGGTTCGGAGCGGTCTGCCCCAGGCCGCAAAGAGACGTGGCCTTTATGTCGCGCGCAAGGTCCTCGAGAAGCTCTATGTCGCCTTCTCTGCCTTTGCCGGAGGTTATCCTCTCCAATATCTCCAGGAGGCGCTTCGTCCCGATCCTGCAGGGCACGCACTTGCCGCAGGATTCCGACTGGGTGAACTGGAGGAAGAACTTCGCTATATTGACCATGCAGTCGTCTTCATCGAGCACCACCATGCCGCCGGAACCCACGATCGAGCCTACACTCGCCAGGGATTCAAAGTCGACCTTGATATCAAGAAGATGCGAGGGGATACAACCTCCGGAAGGGCCGCCGGTCTGGACCGCTTTAAACGCCTTGTCGTTTTCGATGCCTCCGCCTATATCGTATATAATCTCCCTCAGGGGGATACCCATAGGAACTTCGATAAGCCCCGAATTCCTAATCTTGCCGGTAAGGGCAAACACCTTCGTCCCTTTGCTCTTCTCCGTACCGAAGGAAGAGTACCACCCGGCGCCCTTTCTTATGATGTACGGGACATTGGCCAGCGTCTCCACATTGTTGATCACCGTGGGTTTACCCCACAGGCCTTTATAGACGGGGAAGGGCGGTTTCGCACGCGGCATACCTCTCTGGCCTTCTATCGAAGCGATGAGAGCTGTCTCCTCGCCGCAGACAAAAGCGCCGGCGCCGAGTTTTATCTTTATGTCGAAATTGAACTTAGTCCCTAAGATGCCTTTTCCCAGGAACTTGTGCTGTCTGGCCTCTTTTAGCGCATTCTTGAGCCGTTCCACTGCAAGAGGATATTCGGCCCGTATGTATACGTACCCCCTGTCAGCGCCGATAGAATAGGCGCCGATGATCATCCCCTCAATCACCGCGTGGGGGTTGCCTTCTATGACGGAGCGGTCCATAAAGGCACCGGGATCGCCTTCGTCGGCATTGCAGATGATATATTTATGCTCCGATGTCTCTTTGCTGCAGATCTCCCACTTTGTGCCGGTTGGGAACCCGGCCCCGCCACGGCCCCGCAAACCGGACTGCCTGATCACGCCGATCGTTTCCGCAGGGGACATGGTAGTGACGACCTGCTTCAGGGCATTATAGCCTTCGACATTCAGATACGACTCTATGTCTTCAGGGTCAACGGAGCCGCAATCAGACAGCACGACCTTTACCTGTTTGTTGTGGAAAAGATGATAATCTTCTGGGACTGCCCATTCCTCAACCGGTTTACCGTCGATTACATGTTCATCGACAATCCTTTCGACCATAGCCGGCTTAATAAACTGGTAAGTGGTTTTACTGTCATTTACCACGATGTCAACGAGGACGTCCCTCGCACACAACCCCCTGCAACCCACTTTATG
>JAJYLU010000142.1 GCA_021787505.1 Nitrospirota bacterium
TCACCTATTCGAAGGCGCTTATCGCATCTCTCGTCTTTGCCGAGAAGTTCAAGAGCTTCGAGAAGGGATACATCGGGATCATGGTCCCCACGTCTGCCGGGTGCTGCCTTGCGGTCCTCGGCGCGCTGATGAGCGGCAGGACACCCGTCATGATCAACTACTCCACCGGTGCAGCGCGTAATGCCGAATATGCCCAGAAGAAGTGCGGCTTCAGGACAATTATTACATCGAAGGCGCTTCTCGATAAAATCGACTGTCCCGTCGTCGAAGGTATGGTATTCATCGAGGACATTGCGGCGGGGATTTCGGCAGCGGACAAAATAAAGTGCGCACTTATCTCAAAGCTGCCCGTACCGTTCATCCTCAGGAGCGTGCATGCCGGGAAGGAGGACGACGATGCGGTGGTGCTTTTCACGAGCGGAAGTGAAAAAGACCCGAAGGCGGTGCAGCTTACTCACCGCAATATTTCCTCGAATATCAGGAGCTTCAGCGAGGTCGTCACGATTTCGAGCAGAGACAGCATACTCGCCAATCTCCCCCTGTTTCATGTCTTCGGCCTGACGGTCAACATGTGGACGCCTCTGTACCACGGGATGACGGTCGTCACCTATGCTAACCCGCTTGACTACCGGATGATATGCGTGATCGTGAAGGAAGAGGCCCCTACGATCATGGTAGGCACCCCGAGTTTCCTTTGGGGGTATCTGCGGAAGTCTGAACCCGGAGATTTCGGGAGCCTGCGTCTTGTCGTATGCGGGGCGGATAAATGCCCGGACGCACTCAGAGAAGATTTTTACCGGCAGCACGGGATCACCGTCTATGAAGGATATGGGGCCACCGAGACGTCGCCGGTCATCTCGACCAACACCCCAGACCACAACCGGCCCGGGAGCATCGGCAGAGTCCTGCCGGGGGTGCAGGTGAGGATAGAGAACTACGAGACGGGTGAGGACTGCCGACCCGGAGAGACCGGGAGGATACTGGTGAAGGGCGACCTTGTGATGAAAGGATACTTCGATGACTTCGAGGAGACGTCTATGCGCGTCCGCCACGGGTGGTATGACACCGGAGATATGGGGTATCTCGATGAAGAGGGGTTTCTCTGGCATGCGGGGAGATTGAAACGGTTCATCAAGGTCGGAGGGGAGATGATCTCCCTCGTAAGGGTGGAAAATATTATGGAGCGGTTCTTACCCGAGGACGTCTCCTGTTGCGTGGTCGAGGTCCCGGATGCCCTCAAGGGCGCGAGAATCGTTGCGGCGGTGACGCAGCAGATAGACGAAAAGAAGATTCTCAAGAAGATGGCTGCGCATCTTCCGAATATCGCGCTGCCGAAGCAGATCATGGTGATCGAGGAGCTTCCGAAGATGGGCAGCGGGAAGATCGATTTCAGGACAGTGACAGAGATGGTAAACGACATGGTGAAGAAGGAGAGCGGCGACAGCGCCGAGGGCGGACGTGCTGAAAAACGCCATAGGACTTGATTTTGACGCGCGGAAAGACCACCCCGGCGGATGGTTTTTCCGCTATGCATATTCTTTCATGAAAGGATAGCGGAGGAATATGGCTGGACTGATACTCATTGCGGCAATCGCTCTTTTTTCCCTCTGGATGGTCTTCATCTATAACCGGCTCGTAAGGCTCCGCAACGACGTGGGGAGCGCCTGGAGCCAGATCGACGTGCAGCTGAAACGGCGGCATGACCTGATCCCTAACCTCGTTGCAGCGGTAAAGGGCTATATGGATTTCGAGAGGGACACGCTCGAAAGGGTAGTTTCCGCGAGGGCCGCGGCAGCAGCCGCGGTGGGGATCCATGAAAAGGCCGTCTCAGAGGGCCGTTTGACCCGTGCGATAGACGGGCTCTTTATGGTGATGGAAAACTATCCGGTCCTCAAGAGCAGCGAAAATGTCATGCATCTTCAGGAGGAACTCGTCTCGACCGAAAACCGCATCGCCTTTGCGCGCCAGTTTTATAATGACCTCGTGGCGAACCTGAGGACGAAGCTCGAGGTATTTCCGGATACCATCATTGCCTCCCTCTTTTCATTCCGGAGTGCGGAATATTTTTCAGCCGGGGAAGAAGACATGGCACTGCCTTCCGCAGGACTGAGCATGCGGAGGAACGACTAGAGAGGAATAGCGCGACGAACGTGCTGAAAAAGTGCCATAAATTCGGCAGATATATATTGTGATTCACGGTAAACGCAGTATTGACCTTGGGTGACATTCAGAAAATGGTATTTTACTACATGCACGGGCACTGCGGAGCCTCAGATTATGGACCTTTTTCATCGCATTCGCCGTTCTTTTTTCAAGTTGAACTGCGAGGCTGGCGCTTATGCCGCTGACGTTTATCGATATTGAAAGGCAAAAGAGCTGGAGGATCAGCGCGCTCTTCCTGCTTCTGACGGCCCTCTACTTTGTCTTCGCCTTCGTAGTAGTCCAGCTCGTGGTATGTTTCATACCCGGCTTTTCGGCGATACACGGTTCGTTTCTCGTGGTGCAAGACCTGAAGTATCTTGCTGTCATAGGTCTTTCTGCGCTTTCCATCGCGTCGGTGCACTTCTTGACGTCCGGGCTCATCGCGGTCCGACAGGTCATCGAACAGACAGGCGCTAAGGACCCTGATCCTGAAGACGGCATCCACAGGCAGCTTATGAACATTGCCGAGGAGATCCGGATCGCTTCGGGGGGAAGGAAAAGGATAAGATGCATGGTCATCCCTACCTTGTCTGCCAACGCCCTTGCGGTTGCAGACCTCAGGGGAGAGGCAGTGATAGCTATAACCGAGGGGTTGTTGTCGCGACTCACAAGACCTCAGATCGAGGCGGTCATGGCGCATGAGGCGTATCACGTGCTTTCGGGCGACTGCCTCGAAACGTCTCTCGCCACGAGCTTCTTCGGGATGTACGCCTCGGCGCTCGACAGGCTAAAGTCCGAAATCGCGGAGGAACCCAGGGCGTGGCCGATCGCCGCGATCTTCTGGGTACTCGTGAAATTCGCGACCGTGGTAAACATGTTCATCTCGCGCGAAAGAGAATACAGGGCCGATGCCGGTGCGGTGCGTGTAACGCGTAATCCCCTTGCGCTTGCGGAGGCCCTCGACATTATCGGGAAGAGATGGTCCGGGACAGGCCTCATCAGCGACGGACTCGAAATGCTCTGCATCAGCGGCCCGCGCGTCTCCGATCACGACGAATCGGAGGGTTGGTGGGATGATCTGATGTCAACGCATCCTCCGATCGGAAAGCGGATCGCCGTCCTCCTGGGGATGGCGCACGTAAGCGCCTCCATCCTTGCAAAAAAAGAAACGGCAAAGCCGGCTGCGCAGACGGACCCTGCGGAGCCGCTTTACTATGCCCTCGATCCCGACAACGTCTGGCTCGGTCCCTTCCGCGTTGCGGAGCTTGCCGCGTTTCCGTGGTTTTCTCCGAAAACGTGGATGAGCACCGAGGCTGGAGGAAGGGCTGCGAGGGCCTCTGCGCTCGGCATTTCTGACACTCTGTTCGGCGGCCGTGGACAGGCCGAAGGACATGCGGACATGAGCTGCCCTTCCTGCAGGCAGCCGCTTGCTATGGTCCCCTATGAACGGACGACGATATTTCAATGCGCCTTCTGCGGGGGAACACTCGTCGAAAATGACAAACTCCAGAGGGTCCTCGCAAGAAATGAAGGGGACTGCAGCGAGAGGATCATTTCACTTGTGAGGGCCGTGACCGCTGACAATCAGAGGAGCCTCGCGATTAGAAGATTGAGGCAGCTCGACAGGAGAAAAGAGCCTCCGACGCTTTGCCCGAAGTGCGGCAGGTCGATGTTTAGGGCGTTCTACAGCTACGCCTATCTTCTTGAAATCGACAAGTGCGGCATATGCGGGGTGACATGGTTCGACCCCGACGAACTGGAGATGCTCCGGTGTATAATCGAAAACAGGATCACGCCCGGGACGTCTGTTTCATGAGCCCCGCCGCGGGGTAATGGTCACCGTGGCCCGGTAGGATAGTGGCTGATATTCCCTTCTTCTTTAGTCTATCATCTAACGAAAGAATCAGTTCTTTCAGCGCAGCCGTCTCTTCCCTGAAGACGAAGTCGTTTCCGTTTGGGCTGATGAGAAGATATTTGTAAAGGCCCAGGTGGTCCTTTTCTTCGGAGGAGAGGCTCTTCACATTTATCAGATAGTCCGAGCTGAAGAGCAGGCCGTATTCTTTGTTGATGAAGAACACGTGCCCCGGCACATGGCCGCCGCGGCTCTCCAGCACGTCCAGCTGCAGATTGCCTATGTGGAATGAATCGACCAGATCGAATACGCCGGCCTTTGCGAGCGGCCTTGTCGCAAACCAATGCACTCGATTTGGGAACCGGCAGTCGGTGAACTTGTTGACGAGCCTCGTATAGTATTTGTTCAGTCCGGCTAACTTGCCCGCTGTCCCGTAGGCCCTGTTGTCGTGTTCGATGACTGCCTGGCTTGCGGGGTGCATATATATCTCAGTCCCGAATTCTTCGGCGAAATGTCCGGCGGAGCCTGCGTGGTCGGCATCCGGGTGGGTGACGAATATCCGTCTGAGGCGGGCCGGGTCCATCGACCTTTCCCTGAGCAGGGCCTTGATGTCTTCATAGTAGATGCCGAACCCAGAATCGACCATAGTAAGGTCACCGCCGCGGTTGAAGACGTAAATGTTTTCCGTTGTCGGCAGGCGGAAGCCGAGGAGGGTTGTATCGGGTCCGAGCCGTATCGCCGGCATCTCCGCCACGGAAAATCTTCTGCCGGTCCTGGCCCGCGACATCGAGGCGAGGGTGAGGACCTTTTCGAATACCTCCGCCGCTTCCAGGTGATCGCCGGCCTCCGCATAGAACTTCACGAGGTCAGCGTGGAGCTCTTGGGACGAACCGACAAGGTCCTTCACCTCTTCGGCGTCTTTTCCCTCGAGTAGCTTGCGGAGGCGGAGGAAAAACTTCTCTACAAGCTTGAGGCCGATAATGTGTTCGACCTCTTTTTCGCCGGCGCCCCGGTATACTACCCTGTAGTGATATCCTCCCCTGTTGATCCCGTCGAGCAGTGCGTCTATTTCCGACGGGTCCTTCGTCGCCATGGCGACGTCGGCGGAATCAGGGGCGATGCCCTCATCATAAAGCATATAGATCACATTTGCATGATGTTTTCTCAGAAGGCGGGAAAAAGACGAGAGCGTACCGGGTCTGTTTTCGAGCTTCACCTTTATTTCGAGGATATTCTCGACCATCGTGATGTCGACACTGTCCACGGCGGCCCTTGTTTTTTCGAAGGTATAGTGTCCCGATTCAAGTCCGGCCAGCAGCGCATCGAGTTCCCTCGTTCCGGCCATCGTCACCTCGACCGCAACGCGGCTGCTGTCGAGGGAGCGGTCATAGTGGAAGAAGCAGATGTTTCCGCCGAAGCGGGCGATCAGTGCCGAAAAAGCGGCGAGCGAACCAGGCCTGTCTTTCAGGAAAACCCGGAACTTGGCGAGGACCTCCTCCCCTCCTCCGTAGGATTTCACCTTCTTGTAGACCCTTATCGGCAGATGACTCTTCATGCCCGAATCTTTTGTCGCACCGTCCGTTTTAAGGTATTATAGCAAAGCATGGGCGCGAAACATCGTCGTGCATAAATCCGAATGCGCAGGTGAGTTCGGATTATATTGTAGGGGCGCTTGTAAATGCCCCGTATATTTAAGACTGCCTTTTCCAGGATGAAACAGTATTGTAAGGAGAGCGATTATGTCAAAAGTCTATTTTGCGTCTGCACGGGTGAAGAAATGGAGATACGAAGACAGCATGCCGGGCAAGCTGGAACGGCTCC
>JAJYLU010000143.1 GCA_021787505.1 Nitrospirota bacterium
TCCGATCTGGCCTGGAGCCGGTCGTGATGCATGTCCTTGCGGGTCGAGATAAACCGGTGGTACATCGAGTCCCGCGAGAGGGAATAAAAAAAATCCTTCAATATGTGCTCATCGGTAATCTTTATAGGCCTCAGGAATATCTTCACCCCGCTTTTCGTAGTCCGGTATGTCTCGAGGGTCTCGGGGTACTCACCCTTTTCCCCCGGTATGAACGCCTGGTCCTCATAAATCAGGGAAAGCTTCTTAGCCTCTTCGATGAGCCACACCCTGAATTCAGGATGTGCAATGGAGATCAGGTCCATCGCCCTTTCCCTGATGTTCTTGCCGTGTAGGTAGGCGATGCCGAATTCCGTTACGACGTAGTGGAGGTCGCCTCTTGTCAAAGTGACGCCGGCCCCTTCTTTGAGAAAAGGCACTATTCGGGATACCTTTCCATGTTCCGCCGTGGACTGCATCGCAAGGATCGTCTTTCCGCCCTGGGCAAGCATAGCCCCGCGCATGAAGTCGGCCTGTCCCCCAATCCCGCTGAAGAAATACTTCCCCAGCGACTCAGCGGTCGCCTGGCCGGTAAGGTCTATCTCGAGCGCACTGTTGATCGCGGTGACGTTTCTGTTCCGGGAGATGGTCAGCGGATTGTTCGTATAACTGACAGGCCTGAACTCTATGCTCGGGTTGTCATGGATAAAGTCGTAGGTTTCTCGCTTGCCCATGCAGAAGGCCGCCACGGTCTTGTCCCGGTTTAACAACTTCAGCGCATTGTCGACTACACCCCTCCGCATCAGATCGACGATCCCGTCGGTCAGGAGCTCGGTATGCACCCCGAGATGCCTTTTGTCTCTCAGGTGCGCGAGTATGGCATTCGGAATACTTCCATAGCCGACCTGGATGGTGTCGCCATCCTGCACGATCCTCGCAACGTATCTGCCGATCCTGCCCGCGATCTCGTCGGGGACCGACGTCGTGAATTCGAGAAGGGGCTCCTCGTGCGGCACGACAAAGTCCACATCCCTGATATGAATGAAGGTGTCGCCGTGTACACGGGGCATATGGGAGTTAACCTGGGCGACGACGAGCGATGCGCTTTCCGCAGCCGCCTTCACTATGTCTACGCTGATTCCGAGGCTTATATACCCGTGCGCGTCCGGAAGCGAGGTCTGGATGAGGGCAACATCGACGGGGATACGTCTCTTGGCGAACATCTCCGGCACTGCCGACAGGAAAACCGGCGTGTAGTCGGCGAATCCACGGTTAACAGCCTCTCGCGTATTTTCCCCGATAAAGAAGGCGTTATACCTAAAGTTATCCTTGAACTTATCGTCGGAATAAGCTGAAACACCGAGATTCCATACCTGAAGTACCTCGGCATCGAAAAATGCCTTAGGGTGGGAGCGGACATACTCTATAAGGCCGCGAACAAGACACTGCGGCTCCCCGCAACCGGTGCCGACGAATATCCTGTCTCCCGGATGTATGTTGCCGAATATCCTTTCTTCCGGCAGAAACTTCTCCGGGTAAGCCCTCATCAATGCGCCGAGTACTTCAGCTATCTCCATAAAAAAAGTATAGCAAAAAAAGAAGCGCAGAACGAAGCAGGCCGCTTACCGTATCTTTCCCAGCCGCCGCGCGAGTGACTCCGTCTCCCGGAGCAGATGATCAACCTCGGCAAGTCCCCTCTCCCAAAAGACAGCATCTCCGATGTCGATACCGAGCTTCAGAAAGATGTTCCGGGGCGAGTCCGAAAGACCCGCCGAAAGGAAATCCTTCACCTTAACGATAAAGCCGGGGTCGGCCTTTACCGAATTCTGCAGCGATTTTGATATGAGGAGGCCTCCGGCATAGGAATAGACGTAGAAGAAATACCGTATGTGGTTCCAGTAGACCCACCAGTTCTCAGACCCCTTCGACTGTTCGATCGCGTCGCCCATGTAAGCCGCCATATGCCGGCCGAACATCCTCCCGATTTCGTCCTTCGAAAGATATCCCTTCTTTCTGAATTCCGCATGGAGTTCGCTCTCGAACAGATAGCAGGCGATCTGTCTGAATATCGTCGATACATCGTCATCGAGTTTCTTCACCATGATCGCCAGTCTCGATTCATCGTCCGCCTTGCCGATGATCTCCTGCAGCACGAAGTCCTCCATGAACGTGCTGGCCACCTCGGCCGTGGACGTGGGCGTTCCGAAGTTGAGCGCGTTCTGCCTTTTTCGTATCAACTCGTTGTTGATGCCGTGGCCGAGTTCGTGGGCCAGCGTCAGCACGTCGCTCAGCTCATCCGTATGGTTAAGAAGGATATAGGTCGGCTGCGACATAAGATGGTGGGCACAGAACGCCCCACCCGCCTTCCCCTTTCGGGGATAGACATCTATCTGCCCGTTTGCGAGAAATCCTTCGAAGATCGCGGAAAAATCTGCGTCCAGATTCCGCAACACTCTGCGTATCAGATCGCCTGACGCGGCAAAGGAATACTTCGCACCGATCTTTCCATAGGGCACATTCCTCTCATGGTACCGCAGCCTTCTCACTCCCATCAGCCGCGCCTTGAGCCGGTAAAAACGCGCCGGGATATCAAATTTGCCGGACACGGTCTCCACGAGGGCATCGACCACTTTACTTTCGACATCGTCCTCAATATGCCGCGACAGATCGGGTCGGGAGACCTTGCGGAGCTCGTCGTCCGTCCTCTTATTGGCGAGGACCGAGTTGATTTCCGCCTCAGCGACATCGGTGTATCCGGCCAGGATGGCGTTGAATGTCCTCGCGGCCGAATCTCTCACCTTCTTCTCCCTGCTGCTCAGGAGGCTCAGCATTTCAGGCAACGTTCTCATCCCGGTGCCGCCTCCTTCGATCAGGACCCTCCTGTGCTCCCTGGAGAGAAAGCCGAAGGTCATCTTTATCCAGTTCGAATACGAGGTCGAAGACTTGAGGTTGAGGATCCTCTCCTCAGGTTCACTCAGCAGATATTTCGCCTCGGCAAAAATCCGTTCGAGGAAATGCCTGAACGGCGCGAGCCCGCGGTTGGCCAGAAACTCGCTCTGACGCCGACGCGGGATCTTTCCTATCCTCAGCTGAAAGAACTGCATATCGTTTTCTATCCGTCTGCTGAACTCCTCGATCTTGTTGAACCTTGCCTTCAGTTCCGGGTTGTTCTGGTCCTGCTCGGTCCTCAGCCAGAAATAATATCCCGCGTCTCCGTCGAAGCCGCAGGTCCTCCTCCACCGCTCATATTCGTCAAGCGCTTCCCTCAGCACGCGCGGCTCGAAAAGGTAGTCCTTCCGTCCTTTCCATTTGCGGATAAAGTGATAACTTTCGGTCTCGACGCGCTGCATCTCTCTTTCGATACGCGGGTCCCCGTCACCGCTGAAAAGCAGCGAAAGGTCCCACTCGTTCCTGCCGGTTTTATCTTTTTTCGCCATTGTACTCGCTTCTTCCTTCCTTTCTAGAACCTTCATAGAGGTCGTACTGAAGCAGTCTGCACTCTATCGGGCCGTTAAAAAAAACCGTTCTTTTTTGTGCACGGAGTCCCACCGCCTTGGCAAGCTGGCTGTTGCCGGTGAAGATATACCCGGTATACCCTTTGCATTTTCTTTTGAAATAATCGCCTATGCCCTTATACAGGGCATGAAGGTCCTTCGCCGTCCCCATTCTTTCACCGTATTCAGGGTTCACGATAACCACCCCGCCTCCTTCCGGCACCGTGGTATCCGAATAATCGCAAACCTCAAATTCTATCAGGCCCGCCACGCCCGCGGCAGCGGCGTTCTTCATTGCCGCCGCAACCGCCCGGCGGTCCGAGTCGCTCGCGATAATTCTTCCAGGCACCCTTTCCCGCCGCTCCGCAGCAGCATCGTCCCGCATTCTCTTCCATGCTGCCTCATCGAAACCTTTGAGGTGGCGAAAAGCGTAATTGCTTCTCAATGACCCCGCGGCACACCTTGTCGCGATAAGCGCTGCTTCGATCGCAAGGGTGCCGCTGCCGCACATCGGGTTGATGAAGTTCTTTCGGTCGTCCCATCCGGCGGCCTGGATCACCCCGGCGGCAAGCGTCTCCTGCATCGGCGCCATCCACGGCATCGTTCTGTACCCCCTCTTCGAAAGCGGATCTCCCGACGTGTCCAGATAGACCGCACAGTAAAGGTTCTTCCAGTAAAGAAATATTACCGCGCCCCCCCGCCCCGGCCCCGAATCCGGCCTGCTGCCGTATTTGCTCCGCATGCGATCTACTATCGCGTCTTTGCACTTGAGGTTAGGGTAGCGCGAATCTCTCACGCTATCGTTGTCTACGCTCGATTGCACCGTGATGCTGCCGCCGGCAGGGATATATTCTTCCCAGCTCACCCCGAGCATTTCGCGATAAAGGTCATCGGCATTTTCCGCTTCGAATTCCCGCAGTAGAAATAATACCCGATGCCCCGTTCTTATCCGCAGGTTGAGCATCATAGTATCGGCCAGAGTCCCCTGCGTAGTGACTCCCGACGAAGTCTCCCCGACGACCGGCAGCCCAAGCGAGCGCACCTCCGCCGAAAGATAAGGCATAAGGCCTTTCGCACAGGTAATGACTATACTGCTCGTCTTCTTTATCATACTACCCGATATTATAAACGAAAGGAGATCCCCCAACCTAAAATACGAGAAAATGTGCGTGTAATTGCTTTATAATAAATCTAACCTCGCATGGTACTTGTGCCGTGCAAAACTTAAAATACCACGATAAAGGAGTCTCCATGAAAAGACTGAACGCAGTAATTTGTGTTGTTGCTTTGTGTGCGTTTTTGCTGACCGGCGCTGTTTCCGCCACTGCCTCCGGTGAACTCTCGGGTAAGGTTATCGAAACCATGAGCAGCGGAGGTTATACTTACGCGCTGATCGACAACGGCAGCGCAAAGACGTGGGTTGCCGTCCCCCAGACCAAAATAGTAAAAGGCCAAGAGATTACGTTCAAGCCCGGCGTGGAAATGCAGAACTTCGAGAGCAAAACACTGAAGAGAAAGTTCGACAAGATTGTATTTTCCGAAGGCGTGGCAGACGGTAAGGCAGGACAGCCCGCCGCGGGTGCAGCGGCGAGCAAAGGGACGATAGTCGTTCCCGCCGAGAAGGTGAAGGTCGAGAAGGCGGCCGGGCCCAACGCTTATACCGTTGCCGGGGTCTTCAGCAATGCGAAGAAGCTCAACAAAAGGGTCGTCAGCGTAAAGGGGAAGGTGGTGAAGGTCTCTTCAGGTATCATGGGGATGAACTGGCTCCATATCCAGGACGGTACCGGCGATCAGAAGAAAGGGACCCACGACCTCGTCATCACCACGAAAGAAACTGCATCGGTCGGGGACGTTGTGACCGCCTCCGGTAAGATCGCCATGAACAAGGATTTTGGAAGCAACTACAAGTACAAGGTGATTATGGAGAACGCCTCCCTCAAAAAATGAAGCCGTGCGAGGAGAAAGGCCGGCAACATACCGGCCTTTCTCCTGTGCGCTACTTCTTGCCGTTGTCCTTTTCCGCCGGCTTTATCGAGAGCAATTCTACTTCGAAGATGAGGGTCGCATTCGGTCCGATGACACCTCCGGCGCCTCTTTCCCCATAGGCGAGCTTAGACGGGATAAAGATGTCCCATTTTGATCCCTCTTTCATCATCTGCAGCGCCTCGGTCCATCCCGGGATGACCCCTTTTACTGCGAACGTTGCGGGCTGATTGCGTTTGTAGGAGCTGTCGAACTCCTTTCCGTCGATAAAAGTCCCGCGATAATTAACGGTCACCGTGTCCGTGGCCTTGGGGCTTGCGCCCTTGCCCTCGGTGATTACCTTGTATTGCAGGCCATC
>JAJYLU010000144.1 GCA_021787505.1 Nitrospirota bacterium
TTCGAGGTTGTCGAGTTCCCTCTTCACTCCCGAGGGGTTCTTCCTGAGCAGTTTCGCTATCTCGCGGACGTAGAACTTTTCGTCCGGACTATTCAGGAGCAGTGAAAGGACATCTGCGCGTATGGACGATGAAAAAAGACTCTTTAGCATTTTCATCCTTTCATACAGTTATATACCAAAACTTTTCATTTGTCAACAAAAAAATTAAAATCCACAACAGATGATGCTCATTTGTAAACGATCATTTCAGGAGAACGGAAGATGCAAAATTGTAAACGTTATTCTTTAGACAACAATCGTTTTGGAATTTGGAATGCCTGTTTTCATGAATTGGTCCTTTCTGTCTGCCGGACCCTCCGCTTGCGGCCTCGGCGGAGTTTGCAACTCCGTGTGAAAGACTTCGACCCGGAGATTACTTTCCATCGCGAAAACCGTCTGATATACTGAAATCAGAGAGGCCGAAAGGAGATTCGAAGATGAAATGGATCACCGAAAGAATAAAGGGTCTCTCACCTCTGCCGTGAAGAACCTCGGTCTGACTCCCGACGGCCGCCTGCTCTTCGCTACAAGGAGTTTCCGCCTTTTCGCCTACGGGTTTCTGTCCGTGATACTTATGATCTATCTGGCCCGGATCGGCCTCTCGGAAACAAGGATCGGCCTTTTGTTCACTTTGACGCTGCTGGGCGATACAATCGTCTCTCTGTGGATATCCACGGCCGCCGACCGGGTCGGCAGGCGGCGCATGCTCCTCACGGGATCGGCGCTCATGATTTTTGCGGGCGTCCTCTTTGCGGCAACCGACAATTTCGCGCTGCTCCTCCTCGCGGCGACAATCGGCATAATCAGCCCCAGCGGATATGAAGTCGGTCCCTTTCTTCCTATCG
The DNA here is from genome assembly GCA_021787505.1 of Nitrospirota bacterium. Lineage (GTDB taxonomy): Bacteria > Nitrospirota > Thermodesulfovibrionia > Thermodesulfovibrionales > UBA6898 > Sulfobium. Next base: position 885 of record JAJYLU010000144.1, read on the forward strand.
AGCAGGCCGCACTTTCTCAGGTCGTTTCAAACGAGAAGCGCACTCTGATTTTTTCCTGGTACAACCTTCTCGGCTCTTTTGCTACTGCACTGGGGGCCTTATTCGGAGGGGGACTGACAGAGCTGCTGCGCCACATGGGCATGCTCCCCATAGACAGTTATCGCGTGGTAGTTGCGGCCTATGCCGCTGCCGGTCTGGTCCTTTGTCTTCTGTTCACGCGGCTTTCAAGCGCAGTTGAGATTTCTCATCCGCAGCCTTCCCCCGGCGAGGCGCGGGAGATACGACGGCTTTTGGGTCTCCACCGGTCAAAGCGGATCGTTTTCAAGCTCTCCGGACTTTTTTCGCTCGATGCATTTGCAGGCGGCTTTGTTTTGCAGAGTGTTGTGGCTTACTGGTTTCACGTGCGCTTCAACGTGCAGCCCGCCTTGCTCGGGATTATCTTCTTCGGGGCAAATGTCCTTGCGGGGATTTCGGCCTTGACGGCAGCGTGGATTGCATCCCGCATCGGCCTCGTAAGGACGATGGTATTTACGCATATACCGTCCAATATACTGCTGATACTGGTCCCCCTCATGCCGAACCTTTCTCTTGCCGTCGCCATGCTGCTTTTGCGTTTCAGCATATCGCAGATGGACGTGCCTACGCGCCAGTCGTATACAATGGCAGTCGTCAGTCCGGATGAACGTTCGGCCGCGGCGGGTATAACAGGCATTGCACGGACGACCGGGGCATCGCTCTCGCCCGTCCTCACCGGGCCTCTGATCGCCCGGGCGTCTCTTCTGAACGTTCCGTTTTTCCTTTCCGGCGGCCTCAAGATCATCTACGATTTGATGCTGTACCGCAGTTTCCGGTCCCTGAGACCTCCGGAAGAAAAAGACGACTCCGCAGGCGCTTGAATCCTCATGTCCGCCGCTCGACTCTGCGTTGTATCCGCTCTGGCGGAACCCCCAAGTCTTCGCGGTTGATAATTTTTCATGCACATGCTATCCTTCGCTGATGCTGAAAGAGAAAGTTTCTGTCCGCTGCCTGCCGTTCGTGAAAAGAATGTTCTTATCTTTATTGCTTGCGGCCGCTGCTGCATTGCTCACCGGATGCATCACCTTTCTGACCGAGATCAATGTCAAGGGCGACGGCAGCGGGACAATGGTTCAGACGATTACCCTAAACCCGGAGCAGATGAAAGAGGCGATGGAAGGCATTGCAAGGCAGATGGGCGCGACGACAGAAGCGAAAAAGGATTCCGAGAAGAGTCCCTCAAAAACACCTGAAGAGGGGCCGTTCAGGGAGAGCGACCTCAAAGGCAAAGCCGAAGACCTGGGTCCCGGGGTAACGTTTGTGTCGGCTGAGAAGATCGACACGAAGACCGCCGCCGGCGTCCGCGTTACCTATGCATTCAAAGACATCAATCAATTGTCCGTCAATCCCAAACCCGCGGCAGCGATGGGGACGGCAGGCGCCGGAGCTTCCTCCGAAGACGCCCTTAAATTTCGGCTGAAGCGTAAGCCGGACGGCAACGCCGTCCTGACAATCATCTTCGCTGGTTCAAAACCGGAGGCTGCGAAAGAACAGACCGCCACGCCGCAGCCATCTCCCGGGGAACCGGACGAGCAGATCGCCATGATGAAGCAGATATTTAAAGGTCTCCACATGGGCCTAACTGTTGATGTGGACGGCAAGGTTGTCAGAACGAACAGCCCCTATGTAGAAGGATCGAAGGTCACACTTCTGGACATCGATTTCGACCCGCTCCTATCCGACGAGAAGGGCTTCAAGGCCCTGAGCGCGAAGCTGGAAAAGGCAAAGGGAGATGACATAAAGACGATGGAGGCCCTGAAGGGGATCAAAGGCCTAAAGGTCCCAACGGGACCTGAGGTCTCGATTGAGTTCTCCCCGGAGAAACAGGTTCCTCAGCCAAAGTAAGTCCGTTCTCTCGTTTTCCCCGATGTCAAACGAAATGCCGTCTACTGCGACCGAAAAAGTCGAGGCCATCCAGTCCCTTGGAAAAAAACTGGGCAAGACGATCATTGCATTTTCCTGCAGGGACATCGGGGTCAGCCCGCTGAAAGATGATGAGCTCGCGCAGATCAGGGATACGGAGAAGAAGATGGGAGTTGCTCTGGTTGCGGTGAAGTAGGAAGACGGGATCAGGGCTCGAAGAGCGAATCGGGCATGGGAGGATTGATCTTGTAAGTCTTCACCACCGTCTCCGCTATCTTGAATCCGCCCGCGAAATTAGTGATCCTGAAGGGGAACATTGTGCCGTCGACCTTCCGGAAGTCGGAGAACTCCGCAGACAGGGCGGTCGGCTTGCCGCCCGCCATCTCAAAATAGCCTGTTACTTTCACTATGAAGAAAGTATGGGTGTCGACATACACGTCCATTGGAGGACCCTCGCTGTCGGTCAGATGCAGGACCTCCACCTGTTTACCGTTTAGGTCCTCTTTTCCCTTGATGTCTATCGAATAAGCGTCCTTCAACAGTCCGTACGGCAGGTCCGAGTGCTTATACTGATACACCATCGCAAGGAGGCTGTCTCCCTTTGCCTGCGAAAGAGGGAGGCCGTCCACTCCCCTGTACCCGATGTCGCCGTTTAATATCCTCGTCTCGGAAGACCGCTGATACTTCGTCTCCACCCGGAGCTTACGGGGCCGCTTGAGGAAGACCTCATAGGCGCCGTGCTCCTGACGCATTAAGGCCTCGATGCTTCCGGCTGCGTACACACTCTTTAGCCCCTCGATGACATCTTTCCCGCCGTAGGCTGTGATAATCTTCGAGACAAGGGATTGGATATCTCCGGCTGCGCCGGCAGCCTCGGCGGCGGAAGAAACCCCGGCGGAACACGCTATAAAGAAGAAGGCAATCAGGACATAATGCACGTGTCTCATCTTTCCATTATATCCCAATTTGTCCAGGTCGGTTACCCGCTTTGAATATCATCTTCCTCGACTATGAGCAGAGGCAGGCCGCAATCCGGGCACTCCCGCGCATCTGCGCCCACAGGTGAACCGCAGGCCGGACACCTTCCCTCCCTGATCAATTCCTTCGAGGTCCGGAATTCGGGGTTCACTTTCATCAAGTATTCCTCGATACTATCCTGCGCCCTTTCAAGGTCCTCCGGAGCGACCTTCAGCCGGCATTTGTCCCCGCAGCAGCCTTTCTTGCAGCCTGCATCGACATCGATAGTGCTTGGAATACCGGCATCTACGAGGGCTGCCCGCAGCTCGGTCAGCCAATTCAGGTCGCCCTCCCGGACCGCCACCGCGTCTTCAACGTTCTCCTCCTCGATCCGCTTTCTTTCCTCCTGAGCCTCCCTGTATTCTTCGGGCGGTAGCAGGACAGCTCCGCAATCCGCGCATTTCCAGATATGCGGGAGGTACTCGGTTTCACAATTGGGACATATCTTGTTCCGGTTCATAGTTCGTGACACAGGGAGCAAATATATTCATTTTCGGAAGTCATTATAAATATATTAGCAGAAGAGAGAGGAGAGCTTAAATAATAATTGAAATTGCGATGCGGGCAAGGCACATATTCCGAGGAGGTCCTTGTCTCCGGTGACGGGGAAGGGGGCTCCTGCCATATGTCGGAAGGTGAAGCAGCCGCCGGTCATCTTGAAACGGTCAGTAAATTTTCGAGCTCTTCCTCAAATTCTTTTGTCCTGCCTCCGACCTCCATTCGCAAAAGCGCCCGCTCACGCCGGAGTTGTTTCTTATTGATAGAATTGTTCCGGGACCCGCTTTTCTTCATACGCGATGCGCCGGCTTCATTTTCACTTTTCCAGCCGACACGGTCAAGGAACTCCTGGTACGTTCCTTCGAATAAAGTTACCTTCCCGTCATCGAAGACTATCAAACGGGTGGCCAGCGCATGGAGCATCATTTCACTGTGAGTTACGAAGATTGCCGCGCCGTTGAACTCATCTATGGCCTCAACCAGGGAATCATTGGATTCCATATCAAGATGGTTTGTCGGCTCATCAAGCATGAGCATATTTGAGGGGCTGACGAGCAGCTTGCCTAACAGCACACGGCTCTTTTCGCCTCCGGAAAGCACGCTGATCTTTTTCAACGCATGGTCACCGGGAAACATCATTATGCCGCATATTCTGCGGGCCGCACCCCGGCCGACGTCCGGATGCACGTCCATAATCTCTTCTTCAACGGTTTTGCGCAGGTTAAGGCGGTTAACATTCGTCTGACCGAAATAGGCCGTTTGCAATTGATCATGATGACTTACATATCCGCTTTTCGCTTCCAGTTCTTTTGCGAGCAGATTCAGCAGTGTCGTCTTTCCCTTGCCGTTTTTTCCGATGATGGCTATACGGTCCTTTTTCCCGACTGAAAAGGTCAAGCCATCGATCAGGGGAGCGCTGTCATCGTCAAAGGAAAAGAATATGTCCTTCACTTCCATGAGCGTCTTGCCGGTAAAAGACGCTGATCTGAACGAGAAATCAAGGTCCTTTATCTCGGTCAGTTTTTCGAGGCGCTCCTTTTTCTGCAGGGCCCTTATCCTCGACTGAACGGCGCTGGCCTTGGATGCCTTTGCCCTGAACCTGTTTATGAAGTCCTCTGTTTCTTTGCGCTTCTTATCATCGTTGACCCTGGTCTTTTCGTGTATCTCTTCCTCCATCAGCAACTGCTGATATACCTTTTCGGTCGGGCCGGCTTCCTTCCGTAATCTGCAACGGTGTATCGCCATAGTGTGGGTAGTCACACCATCCATGAAATCACGGTCATGGGTAATGATGATGAGTTCCTTTCTCCAGTTGCGCAAAAACTGTGTAAGCCAGCGAAGGGAGATGATATCAAGATAGTTGGTAGGCTCGTCGAGCAGGAGAAGATCAGGGTCGGAGACAAGCGCCTTTGCAAGATTAAGACGGACCTGGTATCCCCCTGAGAGATCAGATGGATTGAGCGTCAAGTCTTCC
>JAJYLU010000145.1 GCA_021787505.1 Nitrospirota bacterium
CCCGGTCCTCTTTGAAATCTTTTTAAAGGTGTCGCCCTTTTTTACCATATAATGTTCAATGGTGAACCGATCTCCCTCGGGCACAGCCGAGAGCCGTTCAAGGAACTTTTCCCTCGTCCCCTGAGGGACCTTGAGGATATAATTCGGGACATCGGGCGGCGTACACCATCTCCTCAACTCCGGGTTCAGCTTCTTGATCACAGCCAGGTCAGTCCCCGCGCATTCCGCAGCGACCGCCAAATCGACCGGGGAATCCAGTTCAACCTCGTCGTAGCTCAGCGGCTCGTGATATTCGATGTCCGCAAATCCGAAATCTTTCGGATTGGTGGCGATAAGGCCTGCCGCGATAAACTTGGGGACGTATTCCTTAGTCTCATTCTTGATATGCCCGGTACCGACGAGGTCCCAGTAACTGTCGGCCTTGCTCTGCCTCATAGCCCTGAGGATCTTCCCTTCGCCTGCATTGTAGGCCGCCATCGCCAGGTTCCATGAACCGAACATCCCGTACAGGTCCTTAAGATAGTCCGCCGCTGCCTCCGTAGATTTAACGGGGTCTCTTCTTTCGTCCTTCCACCAGTTGATTTCGAGTCCGTATCGCCGGGCGGTCGAAGCGATGAACTGCCACGGACCTACGGCCCTGGCGATCGAATAGGCGTTGGGGTTGAAACCGCTCTCGATAAGGGAGAGGAAAACTATATCTTCGGGGACGTCTTTCTTCCTGAGTATCTCCTTCATCATGTCGAGATATTGGCCCGACCTGCTGAGCCAGAGGGAGAATTTCTCCCTGATCCGCGTGCTGAACAAGCCGATACTTTTTTCCACCGCCTTCGACGCGGTCTCATTCGTTCCATACGAGGTGATTAGGGAAGGTTGAGCGGGAGCTGTATTTTCGGGCTGCGCTTTCTCGGGAACGGCAATCACGGTTTCAGGGGCCGACTGTTTTGGGGCGACTACCGGCATTTCAGGATTTGTTTTTTTTGTGACATCGATCTGAGACGTCTCACTGCCCGCAGTCGTCTCCTCGGCGCCGGAAAAAGCCGGAAAAAGAATAAGGAACAATATCGGTAAGAGAAGCACAAGAGAAAGTTGTCCTGACCTTTTCATACGGACTAATTTTCGTCTAAAAAGGGCCTCTCTGTCAAGGGAAAAATCTTTTATTGCGACATATTTTGTCACTCCGGCAGGTCTGATTTTTGCGTGCCCCCACGCAACTGAAGCGCAGATGCCTCCGGGTCGATTAATGCTATCATTATCAGATGCGTGACAAAATAATCTTTACCCTCGGCACGGGCCGGAGGAGCCGGGAAGATTTCATCGAAATACTTCTGGGGTACAGGGTCGAGGCCTTTCTCGACGTCAGGAGTTTCCCATACAGCAAACTCCCGCTCTTTCACAGAGACGAGCTCGAACCTCTTCTCTTGTCGCACGGGATCGAGTATCACTTCCTCGGCAGGGAGCTTGGCGGCCTCAGAAAGGGCGGCTACGTCGCCTATCTGGCCACGGAAGATTTCCGGAAAGGGATCGATACGGTAGAGGCGATCGCCGGGGAGAGGACCTCGATCATAGCGTGTGCCGAAAAACTCCCATGGAAATGCCACAGAAAATGGATCGCACGGGAGCTCCACAAAAGAGGATGGACAGTGGAACACATTATCGAGAAGGGGAAGGTCTGGGTGCCGAAATAAGGCGGCATGGTACTCATGATCCCGCACCTTAGAATAATCTCGGGGCTTTGTCTCCCTTTTCTATCAACTTAAGCAATCCTTCGTACGAAACGGTCTTGACCCCCAAGTCTCTTGCCTTTCGGAGTTTTGACCCAGCTTCCTCTCCGACAACAAGAAAGTCAGTGCTCGCCGAGACAGCCGAAGAGGCATGACCGCCGTGCGCCTCGATCAGGTCCTCGACCTCTTTCCTCGGCTTCGGGAGGGTCCCTGTGATGACGAAGGTAAGACCTTCAAGAAGACCAGTGGCCTTCATCTTCCCTTGATAGTCGGGATTCGATATTTTAAGGTTGTGTTCCTTGAGCATGACATCAAGGAGGTCCAGATTCTTCTTATCGTTGAAAAAAGTCGCGACGGACGCGGCGATCTTTTCGCCCATCTGTTTAATATACAGAATATCGCCCTGTGCGACATGATAGAGTTTTTCGAGACTTTCGAAGTTCTTTGCCAGCAACTTTGCAGCAAATTCCCCGACATGGATTATGCCGAGCGCGTATAAAAAGCGCGCGAGGGTTGTATTCTTTGACCTCTCTATGGCGTCGATCAGGTTCTGCGCCGACTTCTCGGCAAACCTGGGCAGGGCGAGCAGGTCTTCCTTCCGAAGCTTATAAATGTCCTCGAAATGCTTTATAAGTCCCCGGGAATAGAGGAGCTCGACGTTCTTTTCCCCGAGGCCCTCGATATCCATCCCTCCCCTTGAGGCGAAGTGGATAATCTTTTCCTGCACCTGGGCAGGGCAGTGGAGCGAGGTGCACCTCACCGCAACTTCGCCCTCCTCCCTGACCACCTTCGATCCGCAGACAGGGCATTTGTCGGGTATCGGGAATTTCTCTTCGCGGCCGGTCCTCTTTTCCTTGATGACCGCCACGACATGGGGGATTACGTCTCCCGCCCGCTCGACCACGACCGTGTCGCCCTTCCGTATGTCCTTTCTTTCCATCTCGTCCCAGTTATGGAGCGTCGAGCGTGAAACTGTCACGCCGCCGATCCTCACCGGCTTGAAGACCGCAAACGGCGTAATCACCCCTGTCCTGCCGACGCTCCCCTGGATATCGAGTATTTTCGTGGTCTCCTGATGGGCCGGAAACTTATAGGCGATAGCCCACCGGGGCTCTCTCGTCTTTGTCCCGAGCTTCTGCTGAAGCCCGAGGTCGTTCACCTTCACAACCGCGCCGTCGGTCTCGAAGGGGAAGCTCTGCCTGCTCTTTTCGATCTCCGCTATCGCGGCGATCACCTTGTCGATCCCTTTGGCGATCTCCAGCCTCGCCGGCGTAGGAAAACGCGAGTCCCTGAGCCATGAGATGAATTCCGAGTGGCTTTTAAAGTTTATGCCCTTCACCCTCCCCGTCCCGTAACAGGCGAGGAAGAGCTTCCGCTCGGCGGTAATCGAGGGGTCGAGCTGCCTGATCGATCCCGCGGCGGCATTGCGCGGATTTGCAAAGGCCGGTTCGCCCTTCTTCTCCCTCTCGTTGTTGAGCTTCTCGAACTCCGAGAGGTCCATGTATACTTCGCCCCGGATATCTATCTCCTCGGGCACCTTTGTTCCCTCGCTCTTGAGCGGGACGGACCGCATGGTTTTTATATTCCGGGTGACGTCTTCACCCTCATATCCGTCGCCCCGCGTCGAGGCGGTGATGAGAATACCCTTCCTGTACGAAAGTTCAAGAGCCAGCCCATCATATTTCGGCTCAACGGTATAGTCTATCTCCCCGCTGACGCCGAGAAGCTTTTTTATCCGGCCGTCAAATTCGCGCACCTCGTCGTGGGAAAAGGCGTTGTCGAGCGAGAGCATCGGCTCTGAATGCCGCACCTTTTCGAATTTCTCCTGGGGCGCCGCACCGACCCGCTGGGTGGGAGAGTCCGGAAGAACATAGTTGTAACGTTCTTCGAGTTCCTGCAACTGCCGGAACTGACGATCATATTCCGCATCCGAGATTATCGGAGCATCGAGGACATGGTACCGGTAACTGTGGTAATTGAGGTCCTTAACGAGCTTCTCGATTTTTTCTTTTATCTCTTTATTTATGTCACCCGGCATAACAAATTCCCCGTTGCACGGATAAATATTCTAATACTCTATCACAAAAAATAATACAGGAATACGCAGAGGGAATCAGCGGATGAAGATGAATTAGCGGTAGCATTTTGTACGATGTGCGATTACGAGAAAGTATAACCAGGCCGGCAGGGAACTATGTCGATTATGATCGGAGAAAGTTCTCGTTTATTCTTTTGCGACATACCTTCTGACAAATTCCTTCAGTTCTTTGTAAGAAGATGACTTAACAACAATCGCGTCTGCTTCATCTGGCAAAGTCAAAGCTGTTTGGTCGTAGCCAGTAAAGATCGCAACTGGTATTTCCGGTCGTCCCTCCTTCATCTGCTTTAGTAACGTTATTCCATCCATGCCGGGCATCTTGACATCGACTATTACAACATCGGGCTTTTCACTCTCAAAAAGTTCCATGGCTTCCTGCCCGTTGGAGGCCATAATCACTTGCCAGCGCTCGTCTCTGAGCTCTAAACTGGTCAATAGGAGGTTATTCTCGTCATCATCAACAATTAATATCTTCATGCTTATCCGATTTCCGACGAACCAAAGGAAAATAAGTTCTTCCCATCATCAATCATGAGTATTGTTTATTCAGTTGCCTTTTTCATGATTACTAAACGTAAAATAGACTGTTGCCCCTTCCCCTGTTTTCCCTTCTGCCCAGATATTGCCTCCATGGCGGTGGATGATGCGCTTCACAGTGGCAAGGCCGATTCCTGTGCCCTCAAATTCTTTCTCGGAGTGCAGCCGATGGAATGGCAGGAACATCTTTTCCCCATATTGCGCATCGAACCCCGCGCCATTGTCCCTAATGTAATATATGTTTCTTCCGTCTTCCAGAAGTGTTCCGAACTCAATACGGGCACTAGCCTTTTTTGAGCAGAACTTCCATGCGTTGCCGAAGAGGTTCATTAGAGCGACAGTTATCAGACTCTCGTCGCCAAAGGCACTGAGGCCGTCCGCTATCTTGACCTCCACGCTCCGGGAAGGGTCGGACGCACGAAGATCCGAAACAATGAGAGAAGCTATCTTACTCAGATCCAGTTTCGTCCATTCCATCTCCTGCAGTGAGATCCGCGAAAGGGACAACAGGCCCTCGATAAGACGACTCATCCTGACTGCACTCAGATTCATCCGCTTCAAATAATCCTTGCCCTGCTCATCAAGTTTTTCGGCCTGATTTTCCATCAGGATTTCCCCAAAGCCACTTATATGGCGAAGAGGCGCTCTCAGGTCGTGGGACACTGAATAAATGAAGGCTTCAAGCTCTGAGGTACGTTCTTTCACCAGTTCCTCAAGGTGTCCCCTGTGTCGCTTCAGCTCTTCTTCAGCCTTACTACGCTCCACAATCTCCGACGAGAGTTCTCTATTGAGCTTTTCCAGTTCATCCTTGGCTGAAGACAGGTAGACAACGAGATCGTTTTTTTCAAAGCGGAGGAGCAGAGACGCAAGTGTCGCCCTGCTGATGCGGTAAGCGATACCAGTCATAAGCACTGCAAAAAGCAGGGACATTCCTCCCATGGCCATATGGATTTCGTCTCCGGCAGCCAGAAACCGGACGATGAGAGGCGCTAGGGAAGGCAGGGCATACGCTATGAAAGCAGGCATAACGACCGAGAATGCCCCCGCTGCCCCTATTGCCATGCCGCCCAGCACGAAGGCAAGAAACTCCTGATGAATAGTCGATTCTACAGGGTAAAGAACGATCCCCGCGGAACCCCATATAATACCAGTAAGGGCCAATCCTATCATAAACCACATACCCCATCGACCAACAGCGGGCGAAGCAGATAGGGCACGCCGGAACCGCGAGAGTTGCACGAGACGTGCTATTGAAACTAGCAGAATGCAGACAAGCCAAGTAGTCAAGACCCGATGCGACACAACGCTTCGCAACATGAAGACTAAGACCGCTGAATTAATCAATGTCGCAATTATCCCCAACGGCGCGTTGCTGTACAGAAGCCTGACCTGTTCAGCATAGAGCTGCGGATGCTCAC
>JAJYLU010000146.1 GCA_021787505.1 Nitrospirota bacterium
TTGAGGTCCGAAAAAAGAGGGGATTTCTTCTCCGCCTGAAAATACTTGAGGTTCGCCACCCTCTTGCTGGTTACTATTCCCATTTTTTCGAGGTTATCGAGCTCTCTCTTCACGCCTGAAGGGTTTTTCCTTAAAAGGGTCGCCATTTCTCTCACGTAAAATTTTTCTTCGGGATTATTAAGGAGAAGGGCCAGAAGGTCAGCTCTTATTGAGGAGGAGAATAAACTTTTCAGTGTATCCCTTGCTTGTTTTGACATTCTGTTTATGACTTTACAACACAATAACCGGCTTTGTCAACAAAAAAATTCATTTTAATAACATTTTTATTTTGCAGGTCAACAAAGCTCTCATTCTTTGTAACAGTTCGGCATAAAATTAGTACAACAAAATATGCGATTAGGTACAAATGGACCGAATTATTGCAGGATCGGACAGTTTAAGAATACAACCGTTTCAGGGCTTAAACGATCATTCACCATCTATCAACTCAAGTGCTCAATAAGTCAACGTTACCATAATAACAGCGTAATTTAACAACATTTTACCGTCTAAGATGGTCCCTTAAGTCGATCGACGGGAGTGCATTATGACAGTGGGACAAAATCCGCTAAGAGCGGCAGGAGCTAATGCGCCGACGGCATTTCCCGGAGCAGTTCTCTTACAACCCGAAGATTCCTGAGGTCGTCCCCCTCTTTTTTTTTCGGCGTTTCGAGGATCAGAGGAAGTTCCGAAAAAAAAGGATGACCAAGGAACCTCCTGAACCCTTCAACTCCTATCCTTCCGTTTCCGATATGTTCGTGTCTGTCGAGGCCCGAGGACATAGGCCCCTTAGAATCATTCAGATGGACAAGTTTGAGTCCGCGTTTGCCAATGTGTTTCCTGATATCGTCCGCCAGGACCTCGACGCCCTCCTGAGAAGCGATATCATATCCCGCGGCAAAGGCATGGCAGGTGTCCAGACAGATGCCTGCGATGAGTCCTGCGGGAACACGGCCGACGATATCCGCAATATCCCCGATCTTCGACGTGATATCTCCCCGTTCGCCGGCCGTATTTTCCAGAAGAAGCCCCGCCCGCCATCCCTCCGCTGCCGCTACCTCGGCAAGACTGTTCGCCGCCCTCTTTCTCGCCTCCGCCGGGTCTTCCCCGGATGCGCTGCCGGTATGGAGCACAACGTATTGAGCGCCGATAGAGTCGGCGATGTTCAGCTCCTCGACCACCATCTCCGTAGATTTTCTCCTGAGAACAGGGTCGGCAGAGGCCAAATTTATCAGGTATGACGTATGGATGACGACCGGTTTTAAATTAAAGGCCGCCGTCAGCCGCCTGAATGCGGCTATCTCCTCCCGGGACCGCCGGGCAAGGGCCCATCCCCGGGGATTATGGGAAAATATCTGAAACGCGGAACAGCCGAGCGCCCTCGCTCTTTCGACGCTCGCGGGCAGACCTCCGGCTATTGACGTGTGCACGCCGATTCTTTGCATTGGGAAATAATATCACAGGCATGGGCTGTTCCGCAGGGCTGCAGCCTGCAGACGAAGGTCCCGCTGCAGGTATTTACATTTCGTGTCCGCTTAGGTCAATGTCCTCCGTGTATGAGGATCGGCAGACACCTCACGCAGACGAACTTTTCAACGCCCTCTGATATGCATTGCAGACACACCCTCTCTTTATCCGTTGCGCCGCACACAAAACATTTCGCAGACATAGTGAGTCCTCCTTCATCTAAGCGTCGGGTACTTCCGACAGTTCATTGATCTCTTTAACGATCTTCTCGGGGTCCAGGTTGTGCATCATCGAGCCGAACGAGATCGACTCCATATTGATCCCGGGACAGGTAAAACATCCGCCGCCGAAATACTTCTGTATCACGTCACTTGCCCCAGGGTTCTCCCGTATCACGTCTCCGATGACCGAATCCTTCGTAACCGGTTTCTTTGTAGCGTTCATGTCATCCTCCTTATGTTTATTTCTTGATTCAAGTATAGAACCAATGCCGGAGAAAATGTATGACGCGCGTCATACCGTATCGTCCAGCGTCCGCATTCGCAGTGATGGGCGCCACCGCGTCCGGTTTATGACGACGGTCATAGATACTTCAGACGCGCCGGGATATACTCGTATCAGGAAATGAGAAGAACACAGGGCAACCACGGAGGGTCGCCCTGCAAGAGGAGGAACCATGGACAGATTTGTGATGAATTTCATTATCGCGAGCATTATCTATCTCGGGGTTGCGTCAGTACTCGGCGTATGCATGCTGGGGGACGAATCGCTTCTAGCCCTCAAATTCGTGCATTCCCACATGATGCTGCTTGGGTGGGTGTCGATGATGATCTACGGTGTGGGCTATCACGTGCTGCCCCGGTTTTCCGGCAGGCCGCTCAGATATCCTAAGATAGGGGAACTGCAGATCTGGGCTGCCAATATCGGGCTTCTGGGGATGCTTCTCTTTTACGCCTTGGGGGTTTACAATCCTTCGGATGCTCTCCGGACGCTGACAGTGGCATTCGGGGCGACAGAAGCTCTTTCGATCGCACTATTCCTTTACAATATGCTCGCCACTCTTCTTCCGAAGGCAGGACATTAGGCAGAGATATGGGACTACGTAAGGGATCTGAGCCTTTCCAGGTCCCTGACGATGATCTTGCCGGCCTTGGTGCTTACGAGTCCTGCCTTCGATAATTTGCTCATAGTCCTGATCGAGGTCTCGACTGTCGTCCCGACCATCTCTGCGATGTCCTGCTTGGTGAGCTTCATATTGATGGCCACCCCCTCGGACGTCTTTTCTCCCGCCTTGTCCGACAACTTCAGAAGGAGCGACGCGATCCTCGATTCGACTTTTTCGAGGGCGATGCTCTTCAGGGTTTCATGAGAACCCTTGATACGGTCGCCGATGTTCGTCGCCATGCAATACATGAGGTTGGGGAACCTGTCGATGACGCTCATCAGGTTCCTCCGCGATATCTTGACTACCTCGGTGTCCTCCATCGCTACTGCATTTGCGGGGTAGGGGAAGCCCCTCAGGACCGCTATACCGCCAAAAAAATCATTCGGAGATATGATCTCCAGGATGATCTCCTTGCCGTCATGTGAGATCTTCGTGATTTTCACCTTGCCTTTTTTCACGATATAAAGCCATTCGGAAGGGTCGCCCTCGGAAAAAATCGCCTCTTTTTTCCCGTATCTCCCTGACAGAAAATAGGGGGAGATCTCCGTCGCCTCACCCGCTGACAGCGTGTTGAAGATCGCAACCTGTCTCAGGTCGAACATGGGGGTAGCATAATAAATATTATTGTAAATTACAACAGATCAACTACAATGGAATCAAAGGGTAAGCGCAGCGCGGAGACCGGGAAATGATGCCTGACGCCGAAAATCGCCGGGACATTTACCGGGTACGACACAAGTGGCAAGGGATCGGGAAAAAGCGGGGCTCATTTTGGGAAAAAGGAGTGGAGCATATATCGTGGCAGCAGAGAGCAGATCCGACAAAGCGCGGAGCAGCATGCCTCCGGTGAACAAGATACTGGTCGTCGACGACGACGACCAGATTACGAAACTGCTCGATTTATTCCTGATCTCGAAGGGGTACCAGTGCGAAACCGCATCCAGCGGCAAGAGTGCGCTTGAAAAAGCCGAAAGCGACGTATTCGACATCGTGATTACGGACATAAAAATGCCCGGGATGGATGGCATTGCGCTCACAGAAGAACTCATAAAGAAGCATCCGGATGTCACCGTAATGATCATGACGGCGTTCACCTCCGAGTATTCAGAAGAAGATGCCATACGCACCGGCGCCAGCGATTTCATCAGGAAGCCATTCACCCTGGCAGAATTTTCTGCCCGCCTGCAAAGAATGATCCGCGACCGGAACAGGATGTACGATCTTCAGGACCTCGCCTTTTTCGACGCCCTCACCGGCCTGCCCAACAGGAAAATGTTTCTCGACAGGACGACCCAGGCCCTGGAACATGCGAAGAGATTCCCTCACATGTTTGCGCTCCTCTTTCTGGACGTGGACAACTTCAAGATGATCAATGATTCATTCGGCCACAATGCGGGAGATCTTCTTTTGCAGGAGATCGCCGCCAGATTGTCGGATGGCCTGCGCAAGTCCGAAACCGTCGCAAGGATATCAGGGGATGAGTTCATCGTCACGGCTACGATCAACAAGGCAGATGACGCCGCCGTGATCGCGGCGAGGATTCTCGACTCTCTTTCGCCCCCCTTCAACCTCCAGGGACACACCTGCTGGGTAAGTTGTAGCATCGGCATAAGCGTGTATCCTGCAGACGGAGACAACGTCGACATCCTGCTGAAAAAAGCCGACTCGGCGATGTATCAGGTCAAAGAAGCAGGCGGAAATAACTACGGATTCTATAAGGGACGATAAAAGAAACGCTCTAAAGAGGATTATTGCACCCTGAGCAAGGCTTGTCACATACCTTCTGAGGCCTATTTCTCTTTTGTTTATAAGGCATTTCTACATATACTGCATCAGGTAACTCACTTAATACCTCTACAGTTTCTAAAATTAGAATTTATAGGTGACCTATTTTTTTTGCTTGACAATATCCATAAAGCATGGTTTCATATAATCATTAAGCGCCTCGTTACCTCCCCTAAGCTGCTGCCCACATCCCACGGGCAGCAGCACTTTTTTTTCTAGCCGACATCGATCAGATCGTACTGCCGGTTGCCCAGCCCGAGCCGCGAAGCTTCATCTACCTGCAATTGATAAGGGACATTGTGGAGATGCATGAGAATATCCTCACCGACCGCTGCATGCTTGTCTACCGCAAGTGAACCGGGCAAGGCTTTGGACTTGAGCAACATGTCGATGCTCGCCTGCTCGATCGATACGAGGTCATCGGAGATGAGTATCCCCGCGTCCTGAATCACCGGTACGTCGGCAGCAGGCATACAGTCGCATTCCGGCTGGATCTCTGTGAGAAAATTGATAAAAATGATCTTCTTTTGTTCAAAGGTGCTCATGACCGCCGACGCGGCCTCGGCAAGAGACCTCAGGAACCGCTCGCTGTTGCCAGGCATGGTGAGGGATTCCGACTGGCATACCCTCTCGCACCTGCCGCACCTCCAGCAGTTGTCCCCCTCCCAGACGAGTTCGTCGCCGCTGAAGCTGATCGCGTCCTTCGGGCAGATGTCCCTGCACTGAAAGCAGAGTTCGCATTTTTCCTGGCTCCAGACGAGCTCGCCCTCTCCTATCGCGTGCATCGCCCCCCTGCCGCATTTCCAGCCGCAGGTGCGGTGGTAGGCGCTGACCCCTCCCATCGCAAGGTTCTTGATCGCCCCTGCGTATCCCGCGTTGATGTGTCCCTTAACATGCGAACAGACAACCATGGCGGGGACGTCATGAATCAAAGAAGCGACTGCCACCTCCCCGAGCAACTCGCCGGCCTTCACCATGATATTGTCGTTGCCATATAGTCCATCGGCGATGACCACCGGCGCGCCGACAGAGAGATGGTTTATCCCGTTTTGGTTGGCGACATCGAGATAATCAAGGCCTTTTATCCTCACGGTGTCCGTGACAAAGGGTTTCGCCCCAATTCTCCTGAGGCCATCGACGACCTTTCGCAGGAATGTCGGCCTGACGATCCGGTGCGCCCCCTCGGAACCGAAATGGGTCTTGACAGCCACCCATTCCTCCGGGCTGAAGTAATTCATCAGGCCTATCTCTTTCAGGAGCCGTTCCAGCTTGCCCGGCATGCTGTCTTCGTATCTCCATTTCTTCACCCGTGCAGACG
>JAJYLU010000147.1 GCA_021787505.1 Nitrospirota bacterium
CACCGCATAAGGTAGCGTCTGCATTTATGTGGATCATAATTAAATCCTGTCGTCATTGCAAGACTTTTTCATCGTTTCTGCCCTGCACCATTACAGCGCTCGTATTAATATTTTCGTTCCTCAGGCTGAAACTTGGTGATCGAGACCGGCTTGTATCGCAATGCAACCCCTTTGTCCGTTTTAAAAGCCAGGGTATGTTTGAGCCAGTTTGCGTCATCTCTCTTCGGGAAGTCCTCCCGTGAATGCGCCCCTCTGCTTTCCTCCCTCTGCAGGGCCGATACAGAGATCACCTCGGACAAGGTGAGAAGATGCGTCAGTTCTATCGCTTCGAGGACCTCGGTGTTAAACCGCTTTCCGCTGTCCTTTATCCTTATTTCGGCGGACCTTCCTTCGAGGGCCCTTATCTGTTCGACCAGCTTTTCGAGGTCCTCCTTATGCCTGAAGACAGAGCATTCATCCATCATCTTCTTCTGAAGTTCGTTCCTTATCACTGCGGCCTTTTCTCTGCCCTTCTTTTCGCAGACGGCTTTAAGCGCAGCCTCTGTCCTCCCGGCAAGGTCTCTGCCGATATCCTTTCTTTCAGCGGTCTTCAGGAACCTGCCGATTTCCATGCCGGCCCTCCTGCCGAATACCACGGTATCGAGAAGAGAGTTGCATCCGAGCCTGTTTGCGCCATGCACCGAGACGCATGCGCATTCCCCTGCCGCAAAAAGGCCCTCAAAGATTGCTCCATGCTCGTCCCTGAAGACCCTGCCGTCGCTATCAGTCGGTATCCCGCCCATCGCATAATGTGCGGTCGGGAGCACTGGGATCGGGGACTCGGCAGGATCGAGGCCCATATAGATCCTGCAGAAGGTAGTGATCTCGGGAAGTCGTTCCTCCAATATCTCCTTTTTCACGGGCCTCAGGTCGAGGTACACGAAGTCCCTGCCTTCTATGCCCCTGCCCTCCCTGATCTCGGTCATGATAGCCCTGGAAACCATGTCCCTCGGCGCAAGATCCTTGATGGTCGGCGCATAGCGTTCCATGAAGCGTTCGCCCTTGCCGTTGATCAGGATACCGCCCTCGCCCCTTGCGCCTTCGGTGACCAGGATTCCGAGACCGTACAGTCCGGTCGGGTGGAACTGGAAAAATTCCATGTCCTGGAGCGGAACACCGTTCCGGAAGAGTATGCTGAGGCAATCTCCTGTACTCGCGATGGCGTTCGAAGTGGTCTTATATACCCGGCCGTATCCCCCGGAGGCGACGAGGGTGGCCTTCGCATTGAACACATGGACTTCGCCTGTCTTTATTTCAAGGGCGATCACCCCCCGGCATTTTCCGTCTTCAGTCGCGATATCAAGCACATGGAATTCATCGAAGAATTTCACACCTTGCAGCCCCGACTGCTCGAAGAGCGCAAAGAGTATCGCATGGCCGGTCCTGTCGGCGGAATAACAGGCCCTCCTGACGGCAGCCGCGCCGAAGTCCCTAGTATGCCCGCCGAACCTTCTCTGTGCGATCTTGCCCTCTGCCGTCCTCGAAAAGGGCACCCCCATATGCTCGAGTTCTATGACTGTCCTGATCGCGTCCTCGCACATCACCGCGATCGCGTCCTGGTCGCCCAGAAAATCGCCGCCCTTAGTGGTGTCGTAAAAATGCCATTCCGGTGAGTCCGGTTCTTCATTGCCGAGTGCCGCGGCAATCCCTCCCTGTGCGGCCGTCGAATGCGACCGGGTAGGATAGAGTTTCGTCAGCACCGCCACTGTTCCGTGTTTCGCAGCCTCTATCGCGGCACGCAGACCGGCGAGGCCGGAGCCGATTATGACGGTATCGAAATTGTGGGTCATGAGTTAATTATACCGGAAGAGGGCGATTCTTCAATGCACCTCAAGAAACCCGGACGATTTTTTCATGTACTCCCGTCGCATATTGAGGGATAATAGAATCGATAGTTTTATTATCGCGAGGAGGACAGATCATGGCACAGGTCCCGGGTCCAAGCTACAGCATCACTATCAGGGCGGAGATAGAAAACCGCATAGGCATGTTCGCGCAGATAGCGGCCGCGATCAGCCAGGTGGGCGGGGACCTCGGCTCGGTCGACATCGTCAGGGTCGAAAAGGGAAAGGTCGTCAGAGACATTACAGTCAACGCCAGAGACGAAAAGCATGAAAAGACGATCGTAAAATCGATCAAGAGGATTCCCGGTATCAAGGTCCTCCGGGTGATGGACCGCACCTTTTTCGCCCACCACTGCGGCAAGATCGAGATATGTCCGAAACAGACCATCCGGGACAGAAACGACCTCTCAAAAGTGTACACGCCGGGTGTGGCGAGGGTCTCCCTGGACATCAGCGCGCACAAGGAGCACGCCTACCGCTATACCATAAAATGCAACTCCGTAGCGATCATTACCGACGGTACCGCAGTGCTCGGACTCGGAGATATCGGCCCCGAAGCCGCGATGCCGGTCATGGAGGGCAAGGCGATGATCTTCAAGGAGTTTGCCGGGATCGACGCATACCCTATTGCGCTTGCCACGAAGGACCCGGAGGAGATCATCACGACCGTAAAGAACATCGCGGTGCCGTTCGGCGGCATAAATCTCGAGGACATCTCGGCGCCCCGCTGCTTCGATATCGAAGAAAGGCTGCGGAAGATGCTCGACATTCCGGTCATCCACGACGACCAGCACGGGACCGCGGTCGTGGTACTCGCCGCGCTCATCAACGTCGGGAGGCTCCTGAAGAAAGACATCAGGAGAATGCGAATCGTGATCTCGGGCGCTGGTGCCGCAGGCTCCGCCAATGCGCTTATGCTCTCGTCGTACGGAGTAAAGGACATCGTAGTATGTGACAGGTCAGGTGCGATCTACAAAGGCAGAAGAATTAATATGACCGCCTACAAGAGACTTCTGGCCGGAAAGACGAACCTGAGGAAGGTCCGGGGCTGCATCTCCGAATCGGTCGCCGGGGCGAACGTCTTTATCGGTCTTTCCGCGCCCAATGTCCTGACGCCGGATGACGTCAGAAAGATGGCGAAGGACCCTATAGTCTTTGCCCTGGCGAATCCCGATCCTGAGATCGCCCCCGAAGAAGCGGCGCCTCTTGTCAGAGTGCTGGCGACCGGGAGGTCTGATTACCCGAACCAGATCAATAACATGCTCGGCTTTCCCGGTATATTCAGGGGGCTCCTCGATGTAAGGGCAAGGGGCGTCAACGAGGAGGTGAAGTTCGCCGCCGCGAAGGCAATCGCCTATACGGTGAAGGACGATGAGCTTCACGAAGACTATATCATTCCGAGCATATTCGATAAAAGCGTTGTCTCTGCAGTCGCCCATGCGGTCGCGGACGCGGCGAGAAAGACCGGACTGGCGCGGCATTAGCCGGTTCGGGGCTCAACCGTCACCCTGTAATCCGTCCCCTCCCACTTTTCTGCTCCGTGCCAGTAAAAGGTAAAATCGATGACCCCGCCCTCCGGTATTGCCGAGACGGGAAGGTCGACCAGGAAGATCCCCACTCCTGTCTCCCTGGTCTCATCCTCTCTGATGTTCTGCCAGCCGTCAATACCCCAATGCACCTTCGCAGGCGACAACACCTCTATCCGCAATATACTCCCTTTGGACATCGTACGGATCTTATGGTTGAAGCGCCAGATGACAAAGGGCGAACCCGTTTTCCTGACGACATACCGTTCGTAAGTCTGGGGCGGCATGTCGAAGACGCGGCCGTCCGCAATCGAACGGACGAGCTTGATATATTCCGAATGGGCCCAGACAAGAGGCATGGCGGAACCGGAGGGCCTGCCGAAGAAGAGCTCCCGCTCGGGGATATCGGCCGAGTCCCAGATCTGCTCGGAGATCATCCCTCCCTCGTTTGCGAATGATGCCATAGTCTTCAGAAGCCTTTCCGCCTCCGGTATACGTCCTGCCGCTATCTCGTAATGGCCGCGCTCGCCGGTAAGTAAGGGCCAGAGTCTACCGGTACCGGTCCCGTCGAAGGGCGACCCGTCGTCATGTTCTCCGTACCCGTCATCATTGTAGCGGTGCCATACAGGCCCGTAAGGAGCTTCGACCCTCAGGAGCGAGTCGATCACCTTTAACGTATTGATGATCTTACGGTCATCCGCGGCCCGCAACCCGAACCTCACGAGCGCAAGGGCATCCGGGCTTATGATATGGGAGGCCGGCTCGTCGCTCTGCCCAGGGGGCCGGTTCTTTATCGGCACGAAGCCGCTTGCCGGTGACGACGCATCAGCCGTCTCAGGAGGCGCGATCCGGACGTAATAGCCTTCGACCTTGAATTCGCGGCAGTAGTCAGTGCCTCTTACGTAGGTCCAGCGCTCTATGTTCGAGTTCCAGTTGTCGGCTGTTTCGCGCAGGTATGAAGCGACCCCGGGTTCGTTGTGGGCTTCCGCCAGCTCGGCGGCAACCAGGAGGCCGGCGATTTCGACGGCGAGGGTAAACGGAGAGTAGCCGGGGTCTTCCTCCCAGCGGTCTTCCTGCGTGACAGGACCGTTGCAGACGATAAAGGCTGCGGCGCGGAGGACCATCGGCCAGAATTTGGCGATCTCCCCCTTCCCTAAGACTTTTTCTCTCCCGGCCATGTCGACAAGGAGGATAGGGAAGGCGGTCTCGTCCAACTGCAGCCCGCTCCAGTAAGGAGTGCCGTCGAGCCACATATTCTGGGGCCAGTGGCCGTCGGCCTCCTGGGTGATCCGGAGGTAATTGAGCACCCGCCGCACATCATTGGACGCACCGGCGGCAAGCATCCCTCCGGCGGTCTCCGCAAGGTCTCGCGGCCAGGCGAGATGATAGCCGCCGAGATCGTCATCTCCTTTGGCGAATCCCCATGGGACCGAGAGGCTTGCGATGATGCCGCCCCTGAATCTTTTTGATTCGTGTGTCCGAAGCACCGCGCAGCTTATGCGGTAAAGGTCCCTCGCATCCGACGGCATTTCATGGGCAGATAGCTTCCCGTGCCACTCGCCCCATTCGCGGATGTATTTTCCCTTCGCCTCTTCGAACCCGTCGAACAGACTCGCAAGGGCCCGGTTCCCGGCCTCTGAATGGTTCCTTCCGAATCCGAGGGCGAGCACGAATTCCCCGCGGCTATCCTTCACATCTATCTCCCCGGTAAGCGCGACATTCCCGTTTTCCGCCTTCTGAAAGGCCCAGGTCATCTTCTTATTGAGAGAAAGGTCCTGCCAGCCATCGGAGAAGCCGATATAGCCGGCGGATCTCCCGGCCCATGGGGCAGAAGAGGCCAGGGCGAGTGCAAGTCCGTCGCGTTCGGCAAAGAGCATCGGGACACCCTTATAGTCGCCTATCCATGCGGTATTGCCGCCCCCCCTGTTGCCGAGATGGGGCGACAGAAGCACATAAACATGATACGCATCCGGCACATCCTGAAGGACCGTGAAGACGGTCTTTTGAAGGACCACGTCGCGCTCCGGGTCTGCGAGTATCTCCTTCACGATCCTGTAGCGTCCCTGTTTACAGGTATTGGTGAGACGGTAGGCGGGTACTCCGTCAGATAGGTATGAGACCTCAGAATAGGCATGCCTTTTTTCCTCCGAGAAGAATTCCTTCCCGTCCGTCACGATAAACCCCATGTCGCGCGTGCATGCCTGGTCCACCCGCGAATAGTAGATCTCGTTAAATATGCCGTGGCTGAGCGTGAACCATACACGGCTTGCAGGGCTGAGAGAAGTACCTACCCCGCTCTTTGCGCTCGACGT